>CAMKSY010000164.1 GCA_946415545.1 uncultured Pelosinus sp.
ATATTATATAATAAACCATGAAAAGTAGTACATGCAGTGCTGTTATTAATAGCGAAATGGAAAGAAGCGCAACATTAATAACTAGACTGCATGTTTATTTTTTAGTATTTTAATGAGGTGAGTTCAGATGGCTGACGTAATTAAACCTTTTAAGCATAGTTTCACTGAGTTACTTGTTACAGAAGATGCATATTGCCAAAGAGCTTCTCGGTAATAACCATGAAAAATATTGTATTGATAGGTTTTATGGGAACTGGAAAAACAACTGTTGGCAGATTGTTGGCTAACCGTTTGAGACGACCTTTTTTTGATAGTGATAAAAAAATTGAATATGAAAATAATCGTAGTATTCGTGAAATCTTTGAAGTATATGGCGAACTCTATTTTCGACAACAAGAGAAAAAAATGATTGCTAAATTATCTCGTTATAATAACGCTGTAATTGCAACAGGCGGTGGTGTAGTATTATCCTTTGAAAATATGAATAATTTAAAAAGGAATGGTGTTATCATTACTCTTACTGCTTCTGTTGAGACCATCTTGGAGCGGACAAGTCGGCGCAATACGCGTCCATTGTTAGACGATTTAACTCAACGTGAGAAAATTGTAAGTAGATTACTTAGGGAAAGAGCCGAACTATACTACAATGCAGACTATAGTATCAATACCAGTAGTAAGTCACTGCAACAGGTTATTAATGAGATTATGTTTTTTTTACGGCAAGGAGGTTATTTGCGTGGTAAACGTTAAGGTTAACTTAGAGAACCGAAGTTACAATATTCATATAGATGTCTTTATTAGTGATTTAATTGGAAATTTCATAAAGACCATGAAAGTAAATAAAAAAATATTAGTGATTTCTGATACTGTCGTTGGAAATCTATATGGTACTCAGATGGTAGGATTACTAATAAAAGAGGGCTATGCTGCCGAGTTATATTGTGTGTCGCCTGGAGAGCCTTCTAAAAACTTAGATGTGGCAATGAAGCTATATACAAAAGCAATTACCTTAGGGCTTGACCGTAATTGTGCCATTGTTGCGTTAGGTGGTGGCGTAATTGGCGATTTATCAGGTTTTATAGCCGCTACCTATCTTAGGGGGGTACCTTTTATACAAATACCTACTTCATTACTAGCTCAAGTAGATTCCAGTGTGGGCGGGAAGGTTGCCGTTAATCATCCTATGGGAAAAAATTTAATAGGTGCCTTTTATCAGCCTCGCATGGTATTGATTGATATTAATTTCTTAAGTACATTACCAAACCGTGAGCTATATACTGGTCTAGCAGAGGTTATAAAATACGGTATGATTGCTGATAAAAAGTTTTTTACGTATCTTTCGGATCATTCTCAGCAGATTTTAGATAAAAGACCTGATATCTTAACCGAAATTGTGCGTAGATCATGTGAAATTAAGGCATGGGTGGTAGAACAAGATGAATGCGAAAGTTCAATACGGGCTATTTTAAATTTTGGACATACTATTGGTCATGCAATTGAGGCTGATACTAATTATAGTAAATATAATCATGGCGAAGCAGTTGCTATTGGAATGTATGGAGCAGCAATAATTAGTCATCACCTTAATATGTGCAGTAAAGCAACAGTTGATATTTTAAAGCATATTTTGCTGCAATTCAGATTACCAGTATCTGCACCTGAATGCGAGATTGATGACTTATTCAAATTGTTATATAGAGATAAAAAAGTGTTAGATAATAAGATCACGTGGGTTTTAGTTAATGATATTGGGGAGGTAAATTTATGTGATCAAGTGCCAGAGAATATTGTAAAACTAGCATTAGCAGAAATCACTCAGTCAAATAATTAAATATATATTTACGAATCGAATTAAGTATTTGAAATGTGTAAATTTCATGGAGGTTTAGAGTAGTGAATGCAAGTAAGAAAAAGAGTATTATTATAACAGGTTTCGCTGTACTCGCACTATTCGGTGTGATTTCCTACCGTATTTATGACAACATCTCAGCCAATAATGAGCGTGCTGCAAGAGCATCTCAAGGGCGTGGTATAGCAGTAGAGATTGATGTGACTAGCAGGCGGGATATTGTTCCGATGCTAACTTTCTCTGCAAATCTTGAACCATTGTGGAATGCAGATATTTCTCCAAAAGTCGATGGTAGAATTGATAAATTATACGTTGATGAAGGGGATGTTGTAACTGCCGGTATGGTTATTGGCACATTAGATACCAATGAATTATCGGCTCAGGTTATGCAAGCAGAGGGCAATTTATTGTCTAGCCAAGCCAATTTAGAACAAGCCGAGTTAGATCTAGCCCGCGCTCAGGAGCTTGCAAAGCAAGGGGCTGTAGCAGCGCAAGCATTAGATAGTGCTCGGACAAAAAGAGATTTAACGTTGGGACAAGTTCGCTCAGCACAAGGAAATTTAGTATTGCTTCAAGCTAGATTGGATAATGCCAATATTATTGCACCACGTAGCGGAATTATTATAAAAAGATACTTACAGGCTGGCTCATATGTGAAAGCTGGCTATCAAGTCATAAGCATAGCTGATGTTTCATCATTACTAGGAAAAGCCACAATTGGTGAATCACAGCTTAATGAAATTAATGTAGGTTTACCAGTGGTAATCAAAGTCAACGCTTTACAAGATCAAGAATTTTCGGGTGTCATTACGCGAATTTCTCCTGCTGCGACCTTACCTGCACGTACGTTTACTGCTGAAATTACTATTCCAAATGCGGGGGTATTAAAATCAGGCATGTTTAGTAAAATCATAATTCCAGGAGTAATACATAAAAATGCTTTGGTCGTGCCTGAGCGTGCATTAGTTATGCGTGAAGACCAAAAAACAATTTATGTCGTTACTGCAGAGAACAAAGTACAGCAGCGCATGTTAAAATTAGGATATGTTGGAGACGGTTGGGCTGAGGTTTTGGAAGGCTTAGCTGATGGTGAACGTATCGTCATTGATGGGCAAAATAAATTGAAAGACGGCTCTAGGGTGAATGCTTTTAGTCAAGAGGGTGAGCAATAAATGATTGGCACATTTATTAAAAGACCTGTATTTACCACTATGATCGTTATGTTGCTTGTAGTATTTGGATTAGGGGCTTATCCGTCTTTAGGTATTGATTTAAATCCTGATGTTGAATATCCCATTGTCAATGTTACCGTTACCTATACTGGTGCGTCACCAGAGGAAATAGAAAGCTTAATAACCAAGCCTATTGAAGATGCTGTTAGTTCTGTTTCTGGAATAAAGTCTTTGTCCTCTGTTTCTCGGGAGGGGGCTTCTCAAGTTACATTAGAATTTGAATTTGGTACAAATCCAAAACTAGCTGCCAATGAAGTCAGAGAAAAAGTAGCAGGGGTACGGAAGAGACTTCCTGATCAGATTGATGAACCAGTGGTACAACGTTTTGATATTACGGCACAATCAATTGTATATTTTAGTTTGGCTTCTGATACCCGCAGCCGTGGAGAGATTCGTAAACTTGCTATTGATGTAGTTAAAGATGAATTACAACGAATGGACGGAGTTGCTCAAGTTGATGTTTTTGGCGCAACAGATCGTGAAATTCAAATTTATATTGATCCTAAAAAGATAGAATCCTATAATATATCATTTCAGCAAATACACGATGCAATTAATGATCAAAATCTAAATACACCTGGTGGTAAGGTAAATGAAAAAGGTACTGAGCTAACAGTACGTACCATGGGAAAATATAAAAGTATTGAAGATATTAAAAATATTATTGTAGCTAATCAGCAGGGACGTTTGATTCCCTTAAAAGATGTTGTTACGATCAAAGATGGTTGGGCAGAAGAACGTGTGTACGCACGTACAAATGGTACACCAAGTGTAATTATTGCAGTACAGAAACAATCAGGTACAAATACTGTAGACGTCGCAGAGCGAGTAATAAAAAGTATGGAGCATATAAAGACTAATTTACTGCCGCCTGACATAAAGGTTTCGATCGTTCGTGATAGCTCAAAATATATTCGGAGTAGTGTCGAAGATGTTATGGTCTCCTTAATTTTTGGAGGTCTTTTAGCAGTGGTAATCACGTTTTTGTTTTTACAAAATACTCGTGCGACATTAATCGGTGCCATTGCAATCCCTACATCAATTATTGCTACGTTCTTTGCATTGAAAGTGATGGGGTTTACCCTAAATAATATGTCTCTCATGGGACTTAGCCTAGCAGTGGGCATTTTAATTGATGATGCCATAGTAGTTATTGAAAATATTTTTCGACATATGGAAGAAGGCTTGTCTCCTATGGATGCGGCTAAAATTGGTACCAATGAGATCTCTTTAGCAGTTGTAGCCACTACATTATCTATTTTAGCCGTATTTGTACCTGTGGGTAATATGGGCGAAATTATTGGTCAATTTTTTAAACAATTTGGTATTACTGTCGCATTTGCTGTAGCATTCTCATTATTTGTCGCTTTTACCTTAACTCCCACATTAGCAGCATACTGGTTGAAAAATGATCATGGAGAGCATCAAAAACTACAAGGCAATTGGACCTGGCTACAAAAGATTCTTGATAAATGGGAAGACGGATTTTTAGCTTTTCGAGATAACTATAAATTTATTCTGCAATGGGCATTAAAACGTCCTAAAAAATTGGTTGCATTTGCAGTATTATCCTTGTTTCTTAATGCTCTTTTACTACCCTTTATTGGTGTAGAGTTTCAGCCTACCTATGATTCTGGTGAGTTTAATGTAATACTTACCGCTACTTCTGGTACATCAATGGATAAAATGAAGGAGTTAGTAGAACCCATAGAAAAGCAAGTACTAGCTATTCCTGAACTTGAATCTGCTTTTGTTCTAATTGGTGCTAATCGGCAAGTAAATAAAGTAAGTATTGGTGTTCGATTAATTGATAGTGATAAGCGCTCGCGATCTATGTCTCAAATTATGGATCAACTCAGAGTTGCTTTCCGCAATGTGAAAAACCTGAAAGTTGCAGTACAATCTAATCAAGGTCTAGGTAGAGGTGATTCTCGGCCTGTACAGATTGGTTTAAGAGGACCAGAATTGGAAGTACTAAATCGTAGCGCTTATGATCTAGCAGAAGCGATTAAGCAAATTCCAGGGACGACGGATGTTGATATTTCCAGTGATCAATCAGAACCAGAGGTTCAAATTAAATTAGATGCTACAAAAGCTGCTGAGACTGGAATTGACAGTACCGTTGCAGGAGATGTAATTCAAATCGCATTTTTAGGAAAAACGACTAAAAATCAATATAATGTCGCGGATAGTGATTATGATATTCGTGTGCAATTACAGCCTGCTAGTCGTTTAAGTATACAAGATGTTTCGAATTTAAGAATATCCTCCAAGACAGGTACTTTTGTTCGGCTTGGCGATATTGCTGATGTTAAATTCTCTTCGGGTCCTACGCAGATTGACCGTGAATCTCGCCAGCGCCAGGTTATTGTTTATGCCAATACAGTAGGTGCATCAACAGGTGAGGTACTTAATAAAGTTAAAGAACTAATCCCTGATTTAAACTTGCCATTAGGTTATACTTATAAATTTGTTGGTCAAGCTCAAATGATGCAGGATTCTTTCAAAGAGATTGGCAAAGCATTACTATTAGCTGTCATTCTAATTTATATGGTATTAGCAGCAGAATTTGAGAGCTTTATTCATCCTTTAACGATTATGCTTTCATTACCTTTTTCATTAGTTGGGGCAATTTTAGGTCTTTTAGTTGCAGGAAAAACAATTAATATGATGTCTTTGATTGGTATTATCATGTTAATGGGTCTTGTAACAAAAAATGCTATTTTATTAATTGATAATACTATACACCTACAAAAAAATGGTATGTCAATTAAGGATGCCTTAGTTGAAGCTGGGGTTTTAAGATTGAGGCCTATTCTTATGACCACTATGGCTATGATTTTTGGTATGATGCCTGTTGCATTAGGTCTAGGCGCAGGGGCAGAATTACGTTCATCAATGGGGGTTGTTTTAATTGGTGGATTAGTTACATCCACATTTTTAACGCTCATTATTGTACCATTAGTCTATTTTTTAATTGATGAAATACAGCGATCATCCAAAACACGTAAGTCAGATAAAATCTTAAATTCCTAAATGGTTAATGCCTTTAGAAGCTATCATTAAGGTAAATTAAGAAACGTAAGTCAAAAAGGCACTTTGTGCAGTGAAATGCCTTTTGGTTCTATTGTTCGATATTCGTAGTTGAAACTTAAAAGCACCCCACCAATATGAAAGAAATCATACTGGTGGGGTGCTTTGCTTACAGCTTGAAGCTGCAAGAAGCGTTAGTTTCAAGCTGACGTGCTTTAGTTAGAATCTATAATGACTTTTACATTTAAATTAGATAGCACGTTGAACTTTTCCAGAACGTAAGCAACGAGTACAAGTGTTAACTCTTTTAGTTTCACCATTCACAACCGCTTTAACTCGTTGAATGTTAGGTTTCCAAGTGCGTTTCGTCTTTAAATGAGAGTGGCTGACATTAGAGCCAGTAGTTTGACTTTTACTGCAGATTTCACAAAGATTTGCCATGTATTCCACCTCCTTTGATGAGGGACAAGATATCCTCATTACCATAACATTAATATTTTAGCATAACCTACTTACTAAATGCAAGGCATAAGTAGAATTCTTTATCTTAAAATACTCTTGCAGGAGTTTTTACTATAAATATTGAAGTAAAAAACGAATAATAAAAAATGGTAGAGATAGGAGGCGTACAGAATGATTACGAAGGAGACATCAATAAATGAGTTGCTTCGATCTCATCCCTTGGTACGTGAAGTTTTTGCCAAACATGGTATGGGGTGTATTGGATGCATGGGAGCAGCCACAGAAACAATTGAGAATGGCGCTAAGATGCATAATATTGATGTTGAGGCACTCTTGAAAGAATTAAATGAATTGTGCAATAGAAAATAGGCAAAGCAATTTTGCCTATTTTCTATTGCTTTCGATTGCGCTAATAATGCTTAGTACGATGTATGAAGGTGATATTTTGGAAAATTTCAGAAAAGATAATATACAATACATTAAGGGCGTGGGCCCTAAAAAAGCAAATTTATTGACGAAATTAGGGATTTTCACAATTGGAGATTTGTTAGAACATTATCCTCGACGTTATGAAGACCGTAGTCAGCTTAAGATGATAAATAACTTAACTGATGGACAAGTAGAAAACTTTAAAGCTAGGATGATGAATTGTACAGAAAGTAAACCTCGCAGAGGTCTTCAAATAACTAAAATTACAGTAGGCGATTCTACAGGAACCGTTCAATTGGTGTGGTTTAATCAACCTCATCGCAAAAAGATATACAGACTTGGAGCAGATGTTCTTGTTTCAGGTAAGGTAAAAAAAATATATCAAGTGGAAATTCAGAATCCAGAGATTGAGATGATCACAGATATGGATACTCTGGAAACTGGTTATATTACTCCTATATATGCTGCTAATGAAAGTATTACTCAAAGATTTTTGCGAAACCTAATACGCCAGGTTTTAACGGAATATAATACGACAGTTGAAATACTGCCTCCTATTATAATAAATCAATTTTCATTATTAAATCGTAAAACTGCTTTTGAACAGATCCATTTTCCTCTGAATCTGGATGTGCTAAAACAGGCGAGAAGAAGATTAGTATTTGAGGAGTTATATTTATTGCAATGTGGTTTATTATATATCAAAAAGCAGAACAGGAGTAATACGATTGGTATAAAGCATGGACCAGACGGACGCCTCGTTAAACAAGTCAGAAAACAGTTACCATTTAGCCTTACAGAGGATCAGCAAAAAGTATTATTAGAGATTGCACTTGATATGGAAGATACAAAACCTATGCAACGTTTGCTCCAAGGGGATGTAGGATCAGGTAAGACTGTGATTGCCGCATTGGCCTTAGCGAAAACAGTCGAAAATGGGTATCAAGGAGCTATGATGGTTCCTACGGAAATATTGGCTGAGCAGCATTACGCTACATTATCCGATTTGTTTTTACCATTAGGTATTCGGGTAAAGATACTAACTGGCAAGCTGCCAAAACGTATTCATGAACAGGTTGTTACAGAAATTAAATCTGGGTTAGTAGATATAGTGATAGGCACTCATGCATTAATTCAAGAAGCTGTTGAATTTCAATATCTAGGCTTAGTAATTACAGATGAACAACATCGTTTTGGGGTTCTGCAACGAGCAAAATTACAGGAAAAGGGTAAAATGCCTGATGTCTTGGTTATGACAGCTACACCGATACCTCGTACAATGGCTCTAACAGTGTATGGTGATCTTGACGTGTCGACTATTAAACAATTACCACCTGGACGTAAAATAATAAAAACATATGTTCGGGGATCTGATAGGCGTCAGTTAGTATATGATTTTATTGAAAAGGAAGTCAATAGTGGACGCCAAGCGTATGTGGTTTGTCCTTTAGTAGAAGAATCGGAGAAAGTAAATGCTCAATCTGCTGTAGAGTTATATGATGAATTGCTAGAGACGGAGCTAGTGAATATTTCCTGTGGTTTAGTCCATGGAAGAATGAAGTCTGTGGAGAAGGACTTAGTAATGGATCGATTTTATCGTGGCGAGATAAAAGTCTTAGTAGCTACGACGGTAATTGAGGTTGGAGTAAATGTGCCCAATGCTACAGTTATGATTATTGAGAATGCTGAACGTTTTGGTTTAGCCCAATTACATCAATTACGGGGACGAATTGGAAGAGGTGACCATCAGTCTTATTGTATTTTACTTTCTGATAATAAAAAAACAGAAACCCAAGAACGACTTTCAATTATGGCAAAGACAAATGATGGTTTTGCGTTAGCAGAAGAAGATTTGAAAATTCGTGGTCCAGGACAATTTTTTGGTATACGGCAGCATGGTCTACCAGATCTTAAAATTGCAGATATTATAAATGATATAGATGTTTTCTTAGAGGCGCGTCAGGCAGCGGAGAAAACTGTGGCTAGACCTGAATCCTTTGATATGTTGCG
>CAMKSY010000165.1 GCA_946415545.1 uncultured Pelosinus sp.
GGGAATTGCAGCGATTTTGTGTGTTACGGGCGTTAAGTCCTCAAACACGCTTTCTAATTGCCGATGAAATGAGCACAATGCTAGATGTAATTACCCAAGCTCAAATTTGGCATTTTGTCCTTAAAATCATTGAAGAACAAAAAATGGGGATGCTTGTAATTACTCATAATCAAGCTCTTGCGGAAAAGGTTGCTGTTCGAATGATTGATTTAAAAAAAATAAATGAAATCAAATAATTAAAGAGAAGGAATTAAGAACATTAATCTTAAATCTAATGAATCAAGTGGGGTTGTCAGCGATTATAAAACTGGCTATGGACTAATTCCCTTTAATTTCACAAGATAGGAGAGATGTAATCATGAGTAAAGAATGTCTTTTTATATGGTATCCTAAATGCACAACTTGCCAAAAGGCGAAGAAATGGCTTGATGATAATGACGTTTCATATGAGCCTCGAAATATCAAGGAACAGAATCCAACTGCATCGGAGTTACGTCAATGGTGGGAGAAAAGTAATCTTCCCTTGCGCAAATTTTTTAATACCAGCGGGCTTCTATACAAATCCTTAGGACTAAAGGATAAACTGCCAAGTATGTCCGAGGAAGACCAGTTCTCTTTGTTGGCTACTGATGGAATGCTTATTAAACGGCCTTTGTTGATAACCCAGGAGCATGTTTTGGTTGGGTTTAAGGAAGAGGTATGGGAATGTGCGCTTGTGAAGTGAAAAGGGAAGATATTAGCACTAATAAAAAGAGTTCTTGCTGTTATAATAAAGATATGCTAGAATTGTTTCAACATTAATCATTAGCTAGCTAATGATTTTGGAGGTTTAGAATCAGTGCAATTTTTAGATCATAATACTGCCTTAGGAGAATTGGATGTGCTGCGGCGTTTACCTAAAGTTCAATTAGGGCCTCTCAATGTGAGTGCTATTTCAGTAGCAACGAACATTTATCGGGCGGGACAATGCTTGAAGCTCAAAATGGAGCGGGAAAAGCTCTCAAAGCATGATCTATCTTGGACAGCCTTTTCAATACTGTATGATCTTTGGATATGCAATTCATTGGAAACAAGACAGCTAGCTGCATCTTCTGGAATAACAACAGCTACAGTGAGCAATGTAATAAAAACATTAGAAAAGAAAGAGCTATGCAAAAGAGATGTAGATAAAAAAGATCGCAGATTAGTTAATGTCACAATTACTAAAAAAGGTATAGGTGTCATGCAGGATTTGTATCCTGACTTTCATCAAGGTGAAATGGAAATAGTAAACGAATTAAGTCTGCAAGAACAAGAGACGCTAGTCAGGTTATTGCGAAAAGTGATAACGAGCATGCAGATAGCAACTAAATAAGAAGCTTTGACGGGAATTAGTAGTATCTTATCTCCCTGTGGACAGAGAGCCGATGTGAGGTGTGAGTCGGTACAAAGATAAATATGAATTACCTCCCCGAGCTTTCTTTGTGAATACAGTGAGTAGCAGAGAACGGAGCGAACCGTTATTTCGTTGAGTGGAAGAAGAGATTCTTCAATTAGGGTGGTACCGCGTGCAAAAAACCACGTCCCTTTTTTGGGAGCGTGGTTTTTTACTATTTCAAATACAATTGGAGGAAGCAAAGATGAAAAATCAATTGGAACAATTAACGAAAGAGCAGCTTGCAGAAGTAGATAGGCAGTTTTCCATCTATTCTTCTGGCGTAGCACAAATTATTCCAGAAGAAGAACTCAAAGATAAAATTGCAAAATCAATACTAATAAACAAACCTTTAAAAATAAAACTGGGATTAGATCCTTCGGCACCGGATGTTCATTTAGGACATACCGTAGTACTAAATAAGCTGAGGCAGTTTCAAGAGAACGGACATGTTATTCAGTTAATCATTGGTGATTTTACTGGAAAAATCGGAGATCCGACAGGTAAATCCACTGCGAGAAAGCAGCTGACGGATGAAGAGGTTCAGTACAATGCTCAGACCTATTTTCAGCAGTTTGGGAAAGTCCTAAATATGGAAAAGGTTGAACTTCACTACAATTCGAAATGGCATTCTAAACTGCATTTTGAAGATGTAATTAACTTGGCAGGAAAAATTACAGTTGCACGTTTAATCGAAAGGGATGATTTCGAAGAGCGTCTGTCCCTTAAAAAGCCAATTTCACTTCATGAATTTTTCTATCCCTTAATGCAGGGATATGATTCGGTAGTTCTAGAAAACGATATTGAGTTAGGAGGTACTGACCAGCATTTCAACATCTTAATGGGCAGGCATTTCCAAGAAAAATTCGGTAAAGAAAAGCAAGTCGCAATATTAATGCCTTTGTTGGAAGGTCTTGATGGGATAGAGAAAATGTCTAAATCGAAGAATAACTATATTGGCATTGATGAGCCTCCAAATGATATGTATGGGAAAGTCATGTCAATCCCTGATGAATTAATGCCTAAATATTTTGAGCTTGCAACGGATTTCTCCCTAGATGAAATACAGAAAATACAGTATGAGCTAAAAAACAATATTCTGCATCCACGTGATGCCAAGATGCTTTTAGGTAAGATAATCGTTAGGATGTATCATGATAAAGAGGCTGCAGAGGAAGCTGAAGTTCGGTTTAAATCCGTTTTCCAAAAAGGAGAACTTCCAACTGATATCCCTGCAGTTCGCTGGCAAGGTTCCAGATCAATAGCAGTGATCGATTTACTCGTGACACTTGAGTTGCAAAATTCTAAAAGCGAAGCAAGGAGGATGATTCAGAATGGTGGTATAAGGATTAATGGTGAAAAGATAATGAATATACATGAAATGATTACGATAACAAATGACTTGATTATTCAAGTTGGTAAGCGTATTTATCGGCAGTTAAAATGCAATTGATTGTTTTTTAAGATTTTTACGATAGTAACTTGCTCACAGGGACTCTGCTCTACTAGGAATATTGTATTTTCTCATTCGATTTAATACTCCAGTATGAGATAAACCAAGAATTTTGCCGACTTGACGAGAGGTGCCATACTTATTAATGGTTTCGTGAAGAATACAGCATTCCATTTCTTCTAAGACTTCTTTTAATTTGCGGGTGTTACTAATTGGTGTGGCTGCAGTGAAAGTCATGGGAGTAATGTGATCCAGGATAATGTCATCCTGGGTGATTTCTCCATGAGAAGCAAAACTAACGGCGCGTTCCATTACATTTTCTAATTCCCGGACATTTCCCAGCCAGTCGTGCTGCAGTAGTTTGTCCATGGCAGGCTTTAAGATATGCTTAACATGTTTTTTTAAACGATGATTTTTCTTAAATAATAGGCTTTCGATGAGTAGGGGCAAGTCTTCTTTACGCTCTCGCAGAGGAGGAACGAAGATTGGAATCACGTTCAATCGATAATATAAGTCTTCACGAAACTGATTTTTTCGAAGCATCTCTTCTAAATTACTATGGGTTGCTGCAATAATTCGGACATCGACATCAATTTCTCGATTGCCGCCGACACGTCTGATTTTCCCCTCCTGCAGCACTCGTAATAATTTTGCCTGGAGACTAAAGGAAAGCTCACCGATTTCATCTAAAAAGATGGTCCCGCCATTGGCATATTCAAAAAGTCCACTTTTGCCATATTTCTGTCCGCCTGTAAAAGCACCTTCTTCATAGCCAAATAACTCACTTTCCAGAAGGGCATCCGGCAAAGCTGCACAATTTACAGGTGCAAAAACATTTTCCTGCCTTGGACTTGCCATATGTATGGATCTTGCAAAAAGCTCTTTGCCAGTACCGCTTTCTCCGCGAATGAGCACGGTAGAATCATTTTGGGCAACTAATTTTGCCACGTTTATGGTATGTTCCATAACTTTGCTTACATGTAGAATTTCCTCAAAGCTATTAATATCAGGCTTGGTTACGGAATATACTAGCTCCTCCACGTCTTTCATGGCTTTTATGACTGCGACAGCTCCGATAACGATACCATTGGCATCTTTTATAGGACGTCCGCTTGTAAGATAATGATTCTTGCCCTTCACCGTGGTAACTATGATTTCTCGGTTATTATATGGTAGTCCATTATGTAGTATTTCTAATAATGGTACTTTAGAGATAAAAACATCTTTGATATTAGAGCCAATGATTTTACCACTATGGCAGCTCATCATTTTTTCAGCAGCGGCATTAAAATGGGTTATAATTTCCTGTTGATTAATCGCTATAATTCCATCACCAATTGTGTCCATTACTGTTTTTAATTCTTGTTCCCGTTCCTGATGAGGCATGCGAGATATCCGATTCACATTGCCAATCTGGGGGATTTCACCCAATTGGGTATTGAGGATTACTTCCTCGTAAGGGGATAAGGATTCAATTTCTAAATACATGATATCGGGTAATACTTCCATAGAAAGAATATTGATATTCTGCTCTGCGAGCACACGAGAAATATCAAGAACAAGCCCTACCCGATCCTGATTGCAGATTTTTAAACAGAGATTGGCCATCTCCTTCACTCTCCTTATAGGTAAATCTCTTCCTCTTGTCAATAATATGAAAGATGAGGCAATATTATTAACAGACTAGATTCGATGCTACTATATTTTAGATTTCCAAAGGACAACCTTTTTTCTAAAAATAGTATATCATTGCAATTCTCCAGAATAAAGAAATTTTTTGAATTAAATGTCAATTAGAGAATGAGTTTGTCAGGATCATTGCTTAACTGGTGCAAAAATGTTCCATACGGAACATTTTTGCACCAGTTTTTGGAACGGAAATATTACAGAATATAGAGAAAAGTTAGTAAAATCTGAATTGTCAGCTTGGCACGTTTGTTGCATTACTAATTAGCAAGTACTTACTTATGAGTACTTGCTAAATTATTAGATGGAGGTTTTTTATAATGATTATTGGTGTAGCAAAAGAGATTAAAAATAATGAAGCTCGTGTAGGCTTGACGCCAGCAGGTACTGAAGCTCTGTGTAAGGCTGGTCATGCCGTCATGATTGAAAAAGGTGCAGGCATAGGTTGTGGCTTCTCAGATGAAAGTTATCAAAAAACCGGCGCAGTTATTATTAGTGATAGGAAAACCTTATTTGATAAAGCAGAAATGATTATTAAAGTAAAAGAACCAATCGAATCAGAGTATGAACTTTTCCATGAAGGACAAATCCTTTTTACATATCTGCACTTAGCACCAGAGCCTAAATTAGCTCATGCTTTATTAGAAAAGAAAGTAATTGGTATTGCCTATGAAACCATTATCGGGCGTAACAATACTTTGCCATTACTATCACCAATGAGTGAAGTGGCAGGCCGAATGTCAATCCAGATCGGTGCTCAATTCCTAGAAAAACCTTGGGGTGGTAAAGGAATTCTCTTAGGCGGCGTGCCAGGAGTTGAATCCGCTCAAGTCGTTATTATCGGCGGAGGCAATGTTGGTACTAATGCAGCTAAAATGGCTTTAGGTATGGGGGCACGGGTTGCTATCCTTGATAAATCAACAGATCGCCTGGCTTATCTAGATGATATTTTTGGCGGAAGAGTTACTACTGTTATGTCCAATAGCTACAATATTGCTCGATGGGTCAAGAAAGCTGACCTTTTAGTAGGAGCAGTGTTAATTCCAGGTGCGAAAGCTCCAAAACTAGTAAGTGAACAAATGGTTAAGACCATGGAAGAAGGATCGGTTATTGTGGATGTTGCCATTGACCAAGGCGGATCTATTGCTACTATTGATCATGCTACTACTCACAGTGATCCTACTTATACCAAACATGGTGTAGTGCATTATTCCGTAGCAAATATGCCAGGAGCGGTATCTCGTACGTCCACATTGGCTTTGACAAATGCCACATTGGATTATGCACTGCAGATTGCAAATAAAGGCTGGAAACAAGCTGTATTGGATAATGAAGGTCTGGCTAAGGGCGTTAACGTTTTGAACGGTAATGTGACCTACAAAGCAGTTGCAGATGCTTTGAAGCTACCATATGTAGCGTTAGAAGAGCTGATTCGCAACTAATGAATAACCGATATTGACATAAAAGATATAAATATAGAGGAATTATTAAAAATAAAATGAATTTATTAAGAAGATAAAACAAGAAAGAATTCTTTTTTGGGTAAATCATTAAGTACTGGTAATAGGACCATAAATACTAAGATTGCATTTATGGTCCTTTTACGAGTCTCTTCCATCTTGTAACAGTACGATTATGTAGTTTAACTTATATATAAAGCATTAAAAATATGAGAATATTCGCGCAAGGAGGTATTTCTATGAGTCAGTTAAGCAATCATAATTCACCTGAAAAAGAACTGCGAGCTGATCTTGGGCTGATCTCAGCATTGTCCTTAGTTGTCGGTATGGTTTTGGGGGCTGGCGCATTCATGAAACCACCAGCTGTATTGGCAGCCGCAGGAGATTTTAATTATGCCTTAGCTGCTTGGGCTATCGGTGGCCTTTTCTCGATTAGTGGCGGTTTGACACTCTGTGAATTAGGTGTTATGTTTCCTCGTACAGGTGGTATTTTTGTCTATCTGGAAGAAATATATGGTCCTAAAGTGGCCTTCTTATACGGTTGGATGATTAGTGTGATCTTTGGACCGGCTCTGGTTGGAGCACTTACCGGATATTTTAGTTCTGTATTCTGTTTATTATTTAATATTCCAAATTCGTATAATGGCGTTGTCGGTGCTGGAGCCTTAGGATTTATTGCCTGTGTGAACTCCATCGGTGTAAAAGAGGCTGGATATCTGCAGACTTTAGCAACCTTTTGTAAGCTGATTCCAATCGCTTTACTTGCTATATTTGGCATATTAAAAGGGAATGGGCAGGTAGCTATATTTAGTGCCAGCGGTGGGGGGATTGCAACAACAGCTCCCTTTTCTGTTGCAATACTTGCAACATTATTCGCCTATGATGGATGGGCGCAGGTTGCATCTGTGGCTGGTGAAATTAAAAATCCCAGTAAAGTACTGCCGAAAGCAATTATTGGTGGGATATCATTTCTAATTATCGTATATATCAGTATTAATATTGCCATGTTTAATATTTTCCCCGTGAGTGAAATGGTTGCCCTTGGGCATGATGCATCTTCCATCGCAGCACAAAGAATGTTTGGTCTGATGGGGGGCAATCTGATTGCAGTAGGTATTATGATTTCGATACTGGGTGGTCTTAATGGATATATTATGACTTTGTCCCGCACGATTTATATTATGGGAGAAAGAGGGCAGATTTTTGGTTCTTCTATTTTAAGAAAAATTGATAATGACAGTAAATCACCAGTCAATGCGATGCTGATGCTGGTCACAAGTTCTTATATCTATTGTCGTCTGTTAGATGCTGACAAGCTTTCCGATATTGCCATGTTCTCAGTTTGGTTATTTTATTTACTGGCATTTATAGGCGTGATTATTGCCCGGAAGACCCATGCTGATGTGCCACGACCCTATAAGGTATTTTGCTATCCAATTGTACCCTTAGTTGCAATCGGAGGTGCCATATATGTCATTTATGGTATGCTTAGTTATCAATTTCTAAACGGTATCATCTCCATTGGTCTTACACTGGCCGGATTACCTTTGTACTTTTATCTAAACAGGAGCGAGAAGAAAGTAAACTTGTTTTCAAAGCTGAAAACAAAATACGTGGTTGGCGTAGGCACTTTACTTGTCATTGGACTGTTGACATTATTTGTACAGGTCGTTGATAATCGAGAAGAAATTACAGTGGGTATTGTACCGCAATTTGCACCGTTTGCTTATGAAGATCCAAATGGTAAGCTTACGGGATTTGATATAGAGCTCATTAATATCATTGCAGAAAAGGCGGATTTAAAAGTTAATTATCGAATGGTTTCATTAGAATATATTTTTGAGGCTGTAAACCATGACTATGCCGACATCGCGATATGTTCTTTATCTGTAACACCAGAAAGGCAGAAGAGTGTCAATTTTACGAAGCCTTATATTGAAAAAGGCGGTTTAGCCCTGCTAACTAGACAAGGGGCGTCGATTCAAGGTGTGAAAGATTTGGAAGGTAAGGTTGCAGGTGTGCCGCAAGGATCGACAAGTGAAGTATTTATCCGCAATAACAGTAACGCAAGAATACAGATTTTCCAGTCCAACTTGGATATGATTCAAGCTTTTAATCAAGGATGGATTGATGTAATCGCTTTCGATAAGTTAACATTAGAATATTTCATATCACAAAAAATGATTGCGTACCCTGTGGAACTGCAAGTGATTCATCAAGAAGACTATGCAATCGCTTTTTCCAATAAGAACAAGGCGATTGGAGAAAAGATGAATAAAATTATAGGTGATATGAGGAGAAACGGTGAATTGGATGCATTGTATCAAAAATGGTTTAATAATATGAGTATATAAAGAAATTAAGGTAGATGGTATATGCTTGTTAATAATAAATGGATATGAGGTGATAAGTATGAAGTCTACAACCATTTGTGAACAATTAGAATATGTAGCCCAGAAACTTACTTCGATAAAGGCGAGTGATATTGGAAGCGTCGAAGATGCATTTAAGGAACTTCTGCATTGTGAAATGAACACTATAAAGCTTTATGATGAAATAAAAGGCGAAATTTTACGGGTTCATAGTGAAGACGTGACGGACGAAGAGTTTAGACAAAAGATGAACCTAGCAATTAAAAAAATTGTTGGTAAATAATCAATGTATTTTCCTAGTGCTTTGTCGAGATCTTTGTTTATACTAGGAATATGTTAAACTAGGCAGAATCATCTTTAAAAAGCTGCTCACATAAAGATTTCAGTCCAGCGTTATTTTTAGAATGAATTACAACGTAACTAGTAACTTTGCTAGAGGCTGTATTCCATGAATTTGGAATACGGCTTTTCTTTTGAATTCCTAAGCTATGTTATTAAGGAAAGAGGCAGATAATAATACTGGGACATAGGAAGGTTTACAGCAATATGATTTATTCATATAAAACTAATATTGTAAAAAACAACGTAAAACTGCAAAATAAATGAATTGGTG
>CAMKSY010000166.1 GCA_946415545.1 uncultured Pelosinus sp.
CTCCAGTAGCCCCATTTGCACCGGTGGCTCCAGTGGCTCCAGTAGCCCCAGTAGCTCCAGTAGCTCCAGTAGCCCCAGTAGCTCCGGTAGCTCCGGTATCTCCATTGGCTCCATTGGCTCCAGTAGCCCCAATAGCCCCGGTATCTCCAGTGGCTCCAGTGGCTCCAGTAGCCCCGGTAGCTCCGGTAGCTCCGGTGGCTCCGGTAGCCCCAGTAGCTCCGGTCGCGCCTGTAGCGCCCTGAGCGGATTCGCCGATTACGGTCATACCAGCTTTTATTGGAACGATCGTAGAATAAAAAACAGTTGTCGTGCTGTTATTTCTCAACTCTACCGTAACAGGAGGGGATTCAACTTCAATTATGGCTACCCCAACGACCTCTCCGGTTTTGATAGGGGAATTGGCAATCACAGAATCTCCCTGGGATGAAACAAGTATAAATCCGGCTCCGTTAGACGAAGGTGACGACTGCGTCGCTACCCACCAGTTAAACTCATACCTTCCTGACTCATTTAATGAGATAACTCCTGTTGCGCTATTATAACCAATATTGCCTGATAAAAGTATAGTTGAATCAAAAGCAACGTTTGCATTTGCTTCGATCGTACCCGAAGTTAGATGCTCTATTTGCAATGCTTCATTCATATTATTTCCTCCATATAAATATATTCACATGCGGCAAGAACGGTCTTCGCTTGCCAGGAATGCATTGATGTGCAAAATACGCCATCGTGAATAGTTATACATTATTCTATGCTTTGATACTATTTCCGTGCGAATAGGACAAAGACCAACTGAATGGGACGAGGGGACAGGTCCCTTGTCCCACCCAATTATCATAAAAAAAACATTCATAGGATGGTCTCAGCCTGTAGACAAAAATAAATCAATCCCAAATTGAGCTTGTCAGTCTTGAGGATTTAATAGTTTTTGGTAAAGTGACTTTTTGTCGATGTCTGAAATCATCGTAATATACGATTGTGTTTTATACCCGATATTTGTATTAATTTACAATTAATTGCAGGAAATTATTGTAAAACGTGGTATATCTAGAGAGTAAGGAGGTGCTTATATGCGAGAAAAACTATTATTGATGATAACTTGTCTATTGGCTATTTCAATGATAATTGGAGGTTGTACAAGCATGCAAAGTTCAAAGATAATTACACCCCAATCGGCTGAGAAGTATCCGAATAAGCCAATTAATATCATTGTGCCATTCGGTGTGGGGAGTGGCAGCGATATATTAGCGCGTATGCTGGAAAAAGTAACATTTAAGCATTTAGGACAACCTTTGGTTGTTGTCAACAAAGCTGGCGCAACAGGGGCTATCGGATGGAATGAATTATCCAGTTCCAATCCCGATGGATATACAATTGGTATAGTCAGTATTGAATTACTTCTACAGCCAAATTATGGAGTTACAAAATACAATTATCCAACGTCTTTAGAGCCTCTAGCTCATTTTGCATCAGTACCAATGGTACTTGCCGTCCAAGCCGACCAACCGTGGAAGAACATTAATGAATTTATAGGAGATGGAAAACTCCATCCAGGAAAATTAAAATTCAGTCATGTTGGTATTGGCTCTTTAAATCATATTGTTGGTGAGCAATTATCTAAATCTGCAGGAATTACAATTGAGCAAGTTCCTTTTCAGAGCGGATCTGAAGCCGTAGCCGCTTTGCTAGGCGGGCATGTTCAAGCTGCAATTATTGGTCCAGCGCAAGTTAAAGAGCATATAAAAAGTGGTGCAATAAGAGTACTAGCAGTAGCAACCGAACGTAGGCTGGCTGATCCTGTATTCTCAGATGTACCCACGTTTAAAGAGCAGGGTATTGATATTGAATTTAGTAATTGGTATGGTGTAGCTGTTCCAAAAGAGCTCCCCGTTGAAATAAAAGCTAAATTATCTGAAGGATTAAAAGACATTATTACGGATGCTGAATTCAAACAAAATGTTGAAAGCATTGGTCTCCAATATCGATATTTGGATCCCAAGGAATCGAAAGAATTTTGGCTCGTGGAAAACAAAAAAATCAGTGACACAATACGGGAAACCGGTATCTTAGATATAATCAAATCTCAAAAACAATAGATAACAAATAAGCTTTCATCAAGCATTAAACATTCTCGAAGGAAAAAGAGTAATGGAGTAACTAGCCATATATAGACAGTCAATCCTTTATAAAGTAAGACAGATGTTTTATGCTCATTAATGTAAAATCATAGAATAATCAGCATTTGTAAGAGAAGCTCTCCCTAATATCTAGTTGTAGAATTATGGGAGCTTCTCTTATTTTTGACATAGCAATAAGGCTAAAATAGTTGACTGTGGGTGTTTTTAATTGGGACAAGGAACCTGTCCCCATGTCCCACATAGCAGACTACTCTACGGAGCGTTTATTGAATAGCGGATGAAATCTTTGTACAATTTAATATATGGAGGGACAAAATAATGCAAAACAGTAAAGTTGGAAATATAATTCGCACATTGCGTCAGGAACACAATATGACGCAGAAACAGCTTGCGGACAAAATGAATATCAGTGACAAAACGGTTTCAAAATGGGAGCGTGGTTTAGGATGTCCGGATATTTCGCTTATTCCTGAGCTTTCAGACCTTCTTGGAGTTGATACACAAAAATTGCTAGTTGGTGATATGACTCCAAATGATTTTGTAGGAGGAAATATGAAAAATACAAAATATTATGTCTGTTCCATATGCAATAACATCTCTCTTTGCAGTGGGGAAGCAGAGGTTTCATGCTGCGGTAAAAAGCTAACTGCTCAGACACTAAAAAAAGCAGGAGCAAGTGAAAAGCTGTCTATTGAAGTCATAGAAGACGATTGGTATATTACGAGTGCTCACCCGATGACAAAGGAGCATTATATTTCTTTTTTGGTTTTTGCCACAGGCGACTGTATTCAGTTGATCAAACAGTATCCCGAGTGGAATTTGGGGGCTCGTATCCCCAAAAGAGGACACGGTATGCTGATTTGGTACTGTACGGAGCACGGTTTATACTATCAGTTATTGTAAAAGGAGGATCGTGAAATGAAATGTATAGTATTTAACGGAAGCCCTGCCGGGGTAAACAGTAACACAAATGTGATTGCTGAAGCGTTTTTGAGTGGAGTAAGAAGAGCCAATGCCGGTACAGAAAATATATTTTTAATTGATAAGAACATTGGACACTGCAAAGGATGTTTTACCTGCTGGTTTAAAACACCCGGAAAATGCGTGATGCAGGATGATATGACAGAGCTTTTGGACAAATATAACGACGCTGAAATAGTGTGTTTTGCATCGCCTGTTTACACATGGAATATGACAGCAGCTCTCAAAAATTTTGCCGATCGCCTCGTGCCATTAAAAAGTCCTCTTATTGTAAATTCCGGCGGAAATTTTGACCTTGCTGATTCGAAACCTAAAACCCAGCAATTTGTGGTGATTTCAAACTGTGGCTTTCCAGGCAACAACAACTTTGAAACCATGAAAGCGGTATTTGCTTCCTGTATTCCTGCTCTTGAGATTTATCGTAACTGCGGTAAGTTATTAAAAAGTAAGGATGAGAAAATTAAAGCAACCGTAGATAAATATTTGCAAGTTGTCGAGCAGGCAGGATATGAGATGGCAATGCAAAATTATGTATCAGAACAAACAAGATCAAAGCTTGAAATGCAGCTCATGTCGGTACCTGATTATGTCAAGTATATCGGTATGTAAATTTGGGACGAGGGGACAGGTTCCTTGTCCCAACAAATTAGTAAAAGATCGTGAATCTAATCATCATTAAAAAGACCATCCATAGGATGGTCTTTTTGGGTTGAACTATTAGTTATGTTTGCTTGCTTCAGCAGCCTCTGCTACTGCATTTTCTGCCATCTGTTCTTCTGCTATTTCATGCTTATTAGGAAGGGCTGCATTTAGTTCCTGCATTGCATCAAATTTACCTTTAACCATAGTGATCACGCTCCGTTTTATAGATAATTAATGAGATTAAAGCCTATTTGGTCTAAAATGATCGATCAATGATAGTAGTATATCTATTCATTGTCTTAGTAATATAACGATCGTAATTTTTTATGGTGCTGCTGTTAATAATAGTTATAAATGCCTTTTGCAATGGCTTCTGCCAGCTTTCTTTGATGTTCCGGTGATTGTAAGAGGGAGCGTTCTTCCATATTCGTGATGTAGCCAACTTCAATCAAAGCCGCGGGAATTTTATTGCGGCGCAGTACAAAGTAGTTGCCGGGATTGGCAGTTGGAGCGGATTTTATGACTTTACTGAGTTCATTTTGTATCGCATTTGCTAATGATTTACTGGGTTCTGATTTTGCATAATAAAAAACCTCTGAGCCCTGCTTCTTGGAATTAGAAGCTGCATTCGCGTGAAGACTAATAAATAAATCAGCATCTGATTCTTCCACCAGTTCTACACGGGCAGCTAAGTCGCGATGATAGCGTCCTTTGACTTTTTCGTTGTTGCATTCAGGGCTGAGTTCAACGTCTGCTTCTCGGGAGAGAACTATCTTAGCGTCGTACTGGTGAAGAGCCTTTTTTAGCTCTAATGCTATGGCTAAGTTAATGTCTTTTTCGAGAACACCTGGACGATTTGCACCGGTGTCAATGCCACCGTGACCGGCATCCACAACAATGATTTTGCCGGACAGTTTATGCGTTTTATCATCGTGTGCATATAGTGTACCAATGATCAGCAGCATAAATGATAAACATAAGATAATTTGTCTTTTAGCAATATATATGCTTTTCACATCGCAACCACCTCTTACAGCTACATATATGCAGAAAAAAGTTTTATCAGTAGAATTATTAGTCTGGATGATTCTGGAATTGATTTTAAAATAAAACGTTAGAAAGGAGCATTATGCGATTACGGACTATTTTCAAGATTGTATTGATTACAGCAGGAGTGTCTCTAATTTTGTATAGTCTCAGCTTTATTTATTTTTATTATCAGGAAAAGCCTGAAGCAGATTTACAGCTTCCAGTCTTGCCGATTGTACAAAAAGAGACTCGCTTGCTAGTCATTGCTCCTCATTGTGATGATGAAGCACTTGGCTGTGGAGGAATGATTCATGATGTAATACAAGCAGGCGGGCAAGTCTTAGTTGTTGTTATGACCAATGGCGATGGATTTACGATTGCTACAGAAGAAGAATTTCACCGCTTATTTCTCACCCAAGAAGACTATGTCAATTCAGGATATACGCGTCAGAAAGAAACCATACAGGCACTGCAACTGTTAGGCTTACCAGAAAAACAAATCCTTTTTCTTGGTTACCCTGATCGGGGTCTTGGACAGCTATGGACGAATAATTGGGATAAGGATCAGCCGTATCGATCCAGCTATACTGGTAAGGATCATTCGCCTTATAACAATAGCTATCAAAAAAATGCTCCTTATGCTGGGCAAGCCGTATTAGATAATCTGGAGGAAATCATGCTTACCTTTAAGCCCAATGTTATAGCAGCACCACATCCTGCAGATGAGCACTCTGATCATGCTGCTGGGTGGGCTTTTACTGCTGCGTCCTTTGGAAAACTTAGCAGTAAGGGGATGATAGCAGGAGCACATTTATACACGTATTTAGTCCATCGCGGTGACTTTCCCATACCACATGGATATAAAAGAGATGCCCTGTTATTGCCGCCCAGACCTCTGTATCAGGCTCAGAATAGTAAATGGCTAACCTATCCCATTGATTCGGATACTGAGATCTTAAAAGAACAAGCGATTAAAGAATATGCCAGCCAGACGAAGGTTCCTATAATGTCAAGTTTACTGCATAGCTTTATTCGCAAAAATGAATTATTTGCAGATCCTTATATCCCTTATGTTGCGCAAAAACCATCTAAAGCAGATTTATCAAGTAGTAACGCATGGTCAAAACAAGATCCTCTTTTGGTAAATATCCGAGGGACAAGCCTAATAGGCGCCTTAGAACATAAAGGTAAGATATCTACCATTGGCAGTTATTTGCAAGATAAGAGAATTTGGCTGCATTTTCATATCCCGGCATTTGTGGGCAAGCAAAATCAATACCAAGTGTCTATTGTGACCTTTGGCTTACAGGATAATACAGCAATTCGGGAGAAGGAGATATTCTATTTTAGCGAGAGTGATACCAGCTTACCATCTGATGCAGTCATTCGATACCAAGATGATGTGATAATTAAGATTCCTTTAACCCAGATTAAGCTACCTTATTTTTTCTTTATTCAGGCTGTGACAAAAGACAAGCATAAAGTGATGATTGATCAAACAATATGGCAGCCCGCCTTTTTTAGGAATTTTTAAATCTTTTCTTTGGGACAAGTGGACTGGCTCATTGCCTCAAAAGTAAAAAGATGTGATATACTTTTAATATGGTAAAAAATAGTAATGTTCATTTCTTTCTATTTTTAAAGTGCGGTAACAGATGTATTTTAGGGGGGATATAAAGTGGGGAAGAATTATGTTCAAGGCAAAAGCATCGATCAGTGGAAGAAGGAAAATCCACTATTGGAACAGGTTATCATGACTCGTGAAGTTTTTTGGACAAACCCTCAGTATGTACGTTCTAGTGACAGAATCATAACCACAAGCTTAAGCGAAGCTGATATTGAGGATGCAGAAAAAAGACTTCTTAGATTTGCTCCCTATATTGCAAAGGTATTCCCAGAAACTTGCAAAACCAAGGGAATCATTGAATCGCCTCTTGTGAAGATTGAAAAAATGAAAAAAGATCTTGAGGTGTTATATGATCAAGAGGTCAGTGGTTCCTTATATCTAAAATGCGATAGTCATCTGCCCATTTCGGGATCGGTTAAAGCACGGGGCGGTATTTATGAAGTATTAAAAATTGCTGAGGGTATAGCAATTGAAAAGAAGCTACTAGTTGAAACCGATGACTATACGATTCTTGCTAGTGAAAAATGCAGGCAGTTATTTTCGACCTATTCAATTGTTGTAGGATCGACTGGAAATTTAGGGCTTAGCATTGGTATTATGGGGAGTGTATTAGGATTTAAAGTGATAGTTCACATGTCTTCTGATGCTAAACAGTGGAAGAAGGATTTGCTCAGAAAAAAGGGTGTTAGTGTGGTGGAACATGATTCAGATTATAGCCAGGCCGTTGAAGCAGGTAGAATCCAAGCGCAACAGGAAAAAAATAGTTATTTTATTGATGATGAAAATTCTCAAAATCTATTTTTAGGTTATGCAGTCGCAGGCAAGAGGCTTAAGCAGCAGCTAGATAATCTGCAGATTCTTGTTGACCATGATCATCCATTGTTCGTCTATCTTCCTTGCGGTGTTGGTGGTGCACCTGGCGGTATTACCTTTGGTTTAAAGACTGTATTTCATAATGATGTTCATTGCTTTTTTGCAGAACCGACTCACTCTCCTGCCATGCTGTTAGGACTTATGACGAGGCTGCATGACCAAGTATCGGCTCAAGAATTTGGTATTGACAATGTAACTGATGCAGATGGTCTTGCTGTTGGCAGGCCGTCAGGATTTGTGGGGAAGACTCTTGAGAAGAACATTAGCGGCGTGTTTACCATTGAAGACCAGAGATTGTATCGTTTGCTCAGAAAACTGGCAGATTCCGAAGGTATCTATCTTGAGCCATCTGCAGTAGCAGGTTTCCCTGGCCCTGTTAAATTATTTGCAGAATCAGAAGGCAGACAATATTTAGAGCAAAGTAATCTTAAGTCGAAAATGAAAAATGCTACTCATGTTGTCTGGGCTACTGGAGGGAGTATGGTTCCTAAAGAAATAATGAGTCATTTTTATAATAAGAATCAGGATGGAAAAGATTTGGGACAGAGGGACAGGTTCATTGTCCCAAAAAAGTAAAGATGCTATACTGTTAGTTGAGGTGATACCATGCCAAGGCAGGCTCGTGAGAGAAGCAGAAGTGGAATCTATCATTTAATTTTAAGAGGTATTAACAAGCAAACAATATTTGAAAATGATGAAGATCGACAGAAGTTTATCGAAACGCTGGGGTATTACAAACGGATTAGTAACTATATGCTGTATGGTTATTGTCTGATGGATAACCACATTCATTTACTGCTACGAGAAAATGAGGAGTCCATATCCCAAGTTGTAAAACGAATCAGCAGCAGCTATGTATATTGGTATAATCAAAAATATGAACGATGTGGACATTTGTTTCAGGAGCGTTTTAAAAGTGAAGTAATAGAAACAGATGCCTATTTTCTTATGGCATTGCGATATATACATCAAAATCCGATAAAAGCAGGAATTGTGAAAGACATTCAAAAATATTTATGGAGCAGCTATCATGAGTATACTGGTACTCCTGCTATCGTCAATATTGACTTTGCATTAGATATGTTTTCAGAAGATAGAAGGAAAGCTGCTATATTATTTAAAGGTCATACTAAGGAAAAAAATTCGGATGCTTGCTTAGATTTTGAGGAACGTCTTCATGTACCGGATACAGAGGTCGTAGAATATTTAAAGAAATTAGGAGTGAGTGCAATTAGTGAATTGCAACGACTAACCAGAGAACAGCGAGATGCTGTGATAAGAAGGATGAAAGAGCACAAGGGGGTTACCCTAAGACAATTGGCAAGGGTAACTGGGATATCAAAGAGTGTGATTGACAGGACGTAGTGGGACAAGGAACCTGTCCCCTTGTCCCGGGAGAATTCGAAATGGACGGAGATGATGTATGTGGCTGTCCGGGTAGAGGATTTGTTAAAATTACCAACCTTCAAGCTGTCTCATACCTTAGCGGGTGTGCGAGGACTTGTCCGGGAAGTGGAATATATTGATGTACTGGAGCATCCTGATATTGATGTACTGATTAAACCACGAGTCCTATATCTTAGCAGTGGGTTTGCATTTCATGAAAATGAGCAGCTTCAGGAAACTTTGATTGCTCATATGGCAGATATCGGAGCAGCCGGGCTTGTTGTTGAGCCAGGCCGCTATCTGAC
>CAMKSY010000167.1 GCA_946415545.1 uncultured Pelosinus sp.
AGTAAGGTGAGTCCGATGAGACCGATGGTGCCAGCAATAAAAGACCCAATGGCAGAAATGGCTAATGCTGCTCCAGCTCGTCCCTTTTGCCCCATAGGATAACCGTCTAAGCAGGTAACCACGGAAGCTGCCTCTCCAGGCACGTTGATTAAGATAGAAGTGGTAGAACCTCCGTATTTAGATCCATAATAAATCCCCGCAAACATGATGAGTGCGGCAGTACTGTCCATACCGTAACTAAAAGGAAGTAGTAAGGCAATGGCACTAACGGTATCAATTCCTGGCAATACGCCTACCAGTGTGCCAATTAAAACCCCAATGATACAAGATAATAAATTTCCTGGAAGAATACTTACGGAAACTCCCTGGAGCAGCAGGTTCAAGATATCCAATTCCATACCTCCAATTTTATGGTAATGCGACTTTTAAATAGTAGGTAAATAATAAGTGGAATGCAGAAGAGGCGCAAAAAGAAATTACTAAGGGAACCCTCCATCCCGAGGTATCAGCTACTTTAAATAAATAGAATAAGAATAAAAAGGTTGCAAAGAAGTAGCCAACAATCGTTAAGATCATCAGATAAAAAATTAAGCCTATAAGGATAAATAAAAATTTTATCCAATTTACGGCTTCTTTATTGGTAGTCTTCTTTGATTGAAATTGGCGTAATATGATAAACAAAGAGAATATCAAAGCAGTGACTCCTGCTAGATTTGGCAAGAATCCAGATTTAGGCGAGCTAAGTGTCCCAAAAGTGAACTCTTGCGCCCAGTACAAATAGGTTAAGCTGCTAATCAAAAATAGCAGGGAAATTATTTTTTCAATCATGTTTACCACCTTTGTTTGAAGATGTTATACTGGCAGTGTTTTAGAAGATACAATATTTTATAAAATGGATTGAAATTCAATTGTAAAGGTAGTACCTTCTCCCAGTTCACTGGCAATGGAAAGAGTTGCTGAATGGCGATGGAGGATTCGGTAACAGACGGCTAGTCCTAAGCCTGTTCCATAGTCTTTTGTAGTAAAAAAAGGTGTTCCCAGCTTATCTATATCTTCTTTTGGTATACCAAGACCATGATCTTTTATGGATAAGACTACATTTTGCTTCTCACTTTGTTTGGTGCTGATATGGATTAAACCGCCGGCAGGCATGGCGTCTAATCCATTTCGAACCATGTTGAAAATCAGCTGGTGGATACTGTCCTGATCTAAGAACAGGAGTGGAATGTCACCTAGAGAAATTGTAATATCACTATTATTGCGTAAGGCATCTGCCCGTATTAACGGATAAACATCACAGATGATATCATTTAAGTTATTTTCCGAGAAATTCATGGCTCTATTTTTAGCAAGGGCTAGGAATTCTGTGATAATTTTATTTGCCCGATCAATTTCATCGATCATTAGAGTAAACTTTTCCTTCTGGCTGGAAAATTCTTGCTTTTTTCCCATGAACTGTAGTAAACCTCTTACAGTCGTCATGGGGTTCCGTACTTCATGTGCAATACCTGCTGCCATTTCGCCAATAATATTCAAGCGATCTAGACGAGTCATTTTTTCTGTTTGCTCGCTGATATATTTTAATATAGGAGTAAATTCGGCTAATTCACTATTAAAGTTACTGGTGCATCCATGCAAAATTCCTTCAGCAAATAGCTGCATATCCTTTTTCAACTTATTGAAAAGTTCACGAAAGATTACAATACATACTAATAGCATAAAAACGGCTGCCCCCAGGGTATTTGCCGTTCGCTTCCACATGGCTGCATTTACAGCATCTTGATTAATTGCAGCGAAAGCGTGACCGATAATGTTGCCATTACGATCTGTGACTGGTCTAACATGAATGATCGCGTTGGCACCATGCCATACTAGTGAATTTTTTCGTTCTATGAATTTTTCTGTATCAGTGTAAAAAACCTTTTTAAACGGTTTTCCATCGATTCCTAGTAGTATAGAAACATCAGAAAGAGGACCAATGGCTACAATGCTTTCGTGTTCCAGAGAATAATAACCAAATTTTATGATGCTGGATGGTACGAGTACAGATTGTAAGACAGGTTGAAGTTCATGATTTATAGTCATAATTTCTTGCTGAGTTGATTGAGAAGCACCGTGGTTAGCCGCAATATCACTAAAAGAGCCTTCAGGCTTTTTCTTAATAAGAAAATCGGTAATCGATACAAGCCACAGGGCATTCTTCTTATTTTCTTCTTGCGATGACAGCCAAAGATTATGAACGGTGACAGTGATCATGAGCAACAAAACAACACAAATGATTTTAAAGTTAAGCTTTGTTGTTAGGTTTATTTTCTTCACTGTTTTGGCACCTCTAATGCACATTTTCAATACATAAAGATAATTCTACAAAATTCTACATTTATTTCCACGTTTTTCTAGAAATGTACAAATTTTCTTGGTTAATAATTTTACTTCGCCAATAAATGGCAAAATCCTTTTTCGTTATTTGTAATAGTTCAAAGCAAAATAAAGGGGCATTTTCCCTAGGATTCTTTTTGGAACCTAGGGAAAATGCCCCTTTATGCTAATTCTTTGTCATTGGGAGCATTGCGAAGCAATCTCTCAACGTACTATAGGAATTTTGCTCTGACTTTTTCAATATTGGTCTTTTCAAGTTCTTCGACTACTTCAATAATACTCGTTGCTTGGCGATTTTTATAGACGCCAAAGGTACCAAGTGATGGAGGACTGAATGTTACTTCCACAATTCCTTTTTTCCCTTCGAATGATGCGATGATTTTCTTTTGTTGATAATCAACGATATCCCAAGTACCTTCAGGTTCATCAAACTTTGTTAGATCAATCGTCATTTTTGTTGTGGTTTTCGCCGCGAAGACCATAATTAAGGGATCAAATTCGTAGCCGATTCCCTTTATAGTTATGGTTTGCAATTTATTTTGTAAAGTAGCTTTATGAATGATTTTTTCAGTTGGTACTTTGCTGAGATCATCACCATAGATACTGGTTTGGGATGGCTTACTGCAACATGAAGAAGATTCGCCTGTGCTGCAGCAGCCGCTTCCAGCAGGAATCGCTGTTGTATCCTTGGCAGCATCCACTGCATTTACATCATCTACCACTTTAATCAGTCCTCGAATCATGCCCATCCAGCAGCTGAATGGCAGATCCTGATCCTCAGGAGTAAATTCAATGATATTTTCCCCGGGAAGTAGTTTTTTCTTAACTTGCAAAGAGGGGACAATGACTTCATTATTACAGGAATTAATTTGCTCTCCGGTAATAATCCATTTTACAGGTACGCCTTTTTGTACATAGAGAACATTAGGAGCATAGCCCTGATTGCTTGCAGACATGCGTAAGATTTGAATGCCATTATCAAGCTGTGCTTTTGCTGCCATGGAAGTTCCACTCCTGCTTTGGGCAGGTAAATTAAAAAGTGGAAGATTAAAACCTGCGATTGCTAAGCCGCGATTGGTCATGATCATTCCTAAAACAATGACCAGTACACCACTTAATTTTAGAATTTGCTTTGTAGAATTTTTACTGAAAAAGCCAGAGATACTGCCAAAAGACAGCATCATTGGTACAGTACCCAAGGCAAAAAACAGCATAGAGGTGGCTCCGAGTATTGCGCTGCCTGTACCTAGAGCATAAAGCTGCATCGTTTGTAAAGGACCGCAAGGCATGAGTCCATTTAGGATTCCCACTGCAAAAGGATTTTTTGCCTTTGGCATAATAGAAAGAGCAGGCAGTGGTATTCTTAGGTAGTTGCGAAATAGATTTAATCCCGTCATATTAAGGCCCATGATCATCATAAAAATACCAGCGAAGATGGAAATGCCAGCCATAAACCCTATGGATAAAGAAAGCACTGATCCGAGTGCGCCGACGATTCCGCCTAGTGCCGTATAGCCTAGTACCCGCCCCACATTATAGTGTAAAGATGGCAGGAAAGGCTGGGCCTTATGATTTGTACTGGTTAATAAACTCTGTGATAACATAATACCGCCACACATACCAATACAATGAAAAGATGTAAAAATACCAATGATAAATAACACGAAATATGTAACTTCACCCTTTAACTTTGAACTCATGTCAAATTCACTGACATTTTGCCCTAAGAGAAGAATCGCTAAGAATATAAGGGAGATACCCAGCAGCGGCTTTATAGGATTTGATGCCTGTTTTTTTTCAACACAGTAACCTGCAGATATAATTGCTTTATTAATAGCTGCCTGACTGGTAAGAAGGGAATCATATTCGATATATACTTTATTTTCTTCATAACGGGCTTTCACCTTAATGACGCCGGTAACTTTAGTTACAGCCTTTTCAATTCGGTTCTCGCAGGTTATACAGTACATATCACGAACATAGATCGTTTCTGCTATTGCTTTAATACCATCACCTCATTATTATGTGTGTTTTACTCATTCGATCTGCAGGTTGTTTCGGATTGGAAATATGACATAATTTTCTGTTAATATAGTTATATTATAATTGAGTTTATCTTTTTATTATAGAGAATATGCAATAATTAATGATCTTTTTTATTGATCCACAGATTGCGGATCAAATAGGCAATACTGATGAGTAACATGAGCAGTAAACCCGAGTATAGACCTGGCAGTTGATCTGGATACAGAGGAGTAGAAAGGATCGAAACGAAAATAATAAAAAAACAAATCCAAGAGAGATAGGGATAAAAGGGAGCCTTATATTTTAATTTTTCTGGACTTACAGCAAGAATTTTCTTGCGATAATAATAATGGGTAGCGGATACACTCATCCAATTAATGAGTGCCAAGAACCCGCTGGCACTAACGGTATAAATAAATATTTTATCAGGCAGATAATAGGAAAGTATAGCTCCGCATAACAGTACAACTCCGCTAATCGCAACTGCTGCAATGGGAACCCCCTTACTGTTTTGATACTTGGCGATCTGGGGTGCTTGATTTTCTTTGGCTAAAGAAAACAGCATACGGGAGGAGGAATACACCTGGGAATTAAGAGCAGAGACCCCAGCGGTTAGAAGAATGAAGTTTACAAGATCCCCTGCATAGGGAATTTTAAAAATTGTAAATAGCTGTACAAAAGGGCTAATGCTTACATCCAATGCATCAAAAGGCAGCAAAGAAATAATCAGAAAAGCCGATAGGGTATAGAGAAGCGTTACTGAAATAGTGATAAATTTAGCTGCTGGAGGAACGGTTTTTTCCGGCTTTTCTGTTTCTACCGCAGCGATTCCAATAATACCTGTTCCAGTATAAGCAAATAAGATAAGGAGCATAGCACCCAGCATACCTGAGAATCCTTCTAAGGGAGCTTGGAGGAGAGATTGGAAGGGCATAAATTCTGTAGCGGCATCCCCAATCGAAATTCCTGCTATAACCGTAAAGCCCATAACAACAAAAATCACTAGGGTAACTACTTTTGTAATAGCAAGCCCTAATTCAATCTTACTTAAGCCTTTCACATCATTAAAATTTAACAGCGTAATTCCTACGGCAAACAGCAGGCTGCAGACCCATAATGGAACAGAAGGCAGCCATAAGCGGAGAAAGATGGCGCAAGCTGTAACCTCACCAGCCATTCCTAATACGCCGCTGACCCAAAACATCCAACCGATCATGAAACCCCACCACTCGCCAAATACCTCCTGGGCATGCGCCTTAAAAGAACCTGAAACAGGGTTTGCGATTGTCATTTCAATGATAAAAGATACTTCCATCATCATAACCAGTCCACCAAATAGGTAGGCAAAAGGTGCCCATATACCAGCAACGGTGATTACAAGGCTGCTGGCCAAAAAGATGCCTGACCCGATAATATTGCCTAACGCCATAACGATAAAGTCTTTTTTATTAAATGCTGCCAAAGGATCAACCTCCTGGGATATAAATCGTTACCTTGTATTTTTACTGATTGTTAGTCTTGTTATACTTAAAATGTGTAAAAAAATAAAACAATTAAAATGCAAAGACTTCGCTTTTTTGCATTCCAATTGTTTTTCCCGTTTTCATATATCGGCAGGAATCACAGCGGCACAGATAAAAAATAGGATAGAGAAGAATGATATGAAATCAAATCCCTAGGAAGAAGGTGTTATTTTGAAAAAGTTAGAGAGAAGTTTCTATGAGCGGGCTACTTTAGAAGTTGCAAAAGACTTATTAGGAAAATACATGGTTCATGAGACCGATGATGGCAGGACTGCTGGCAAGATTGTAGAGGTTGAGGCGTATGTGGGTTCCATTGACGCTGCGTGTCATGCTTATAATAATAAATACACAAATCGAACCAAAGTTATGTTTGGCAAAGGTGGACATGCGTATGTGTACTTAATCTATGGCATGCATTATTGTATGAATATCGTAACCAATGAAGAAACATATCCAGAGGCTGTACTAATTAGAGCATTAGAACCTATTGAAGGTTTAAAGATTATGAAAAAGCGCCGGAGAGCCGAGGCCATTTTAAATTTATGCAGCGGGCCAGGAAAGCTGTGTCAGGCAATGGGAATTACAAAGCTGCAAAATGAGATGGATTTATGCGGAGAAAGCCTGTTTTTATTAGAAGGGGAAACCATTATGCCTGAAGATATAGTAACGACTCCTCGCATTAATATTGATTATGCTAAAGAGGCAAGAGATTACCCTTGGAGATTTATTATTAAAGACAATCCTTTTGTATCAAAAGGAAAATAGGCATGCTAATTATAAGGATATACGTAAGGGTCTTTTGGTGCTTCAATCTTTTGCAGAGCGGTAATTTTAATTGATGCAGCATCTTTGCCGTCGTATGTAACCATTTGAATGATACCTTCAATAGAGAGCCACGTTCCATCAGGATACTTTTGGATTTCGATCCCTTCACACATGACTCCATAAGGTAAAGAATCGGCAGTACAGCACATAACGACATAGCGCACCAAGGAAGTTTGAGTATTGGATATCCCTGGGATCTGAAATACAAATCCCGTCATGGTAATCTTTTTTCCTGCATATTCATTAGGAAAATTATTTATTTCGCACATGGCCTCTGTATAATTGAGATTTGTAACCTTGATGGTATCCATTTGGCTGAATGCGGGTGCTAAAGGACGGGGTAAATCTTTTACAGAGACAGTAATAGAGCTGGATTGGCTATTGAGTCCCTTACTGCTGACAAGATTTGCATTGAGTGTATTTTCGGGTACCGCAAAGGCTAAAAAGAGAAACAAAAAGAAAGGGGTATATTTTCCGATGCCAGAGTGTTTATGACAATGCTGTTCATAAGAAGTGGGCAGCAACGTTTCTATGATTTGCATGACAAGCATAGGGACTAATATAAGATAAGATAGCTGTGTGAGTATTATAAACTTTGGATTGATATATAGGGATAATTGTTTTGTAATGTCAAGCCATAGGAGTAAAATGACAAAGCTAAGAAGAATGATGGATTGTATACAAGCTTCAGCATTGAAAGACCGTAGGTGTCTTTTTCTAGGCAGCAATACTTTCTCCCTCCTTTTACAAGTGATTGATCAGATAAGCTGCACTCGAGCACAGTATGATAATGATCAAGGTGAGACAACATACAAATTTGGTGCGGAACGTATGTAACAGCATAAGAATATTCTTAAGATCAATCATAGGGCCAAAAACCATAAAGGCTACAAGAGAGCCTAATGTAAAACTACTGGAAAAGGAAGCAGCGATAAATGCATCAGCAGCTGAACATACTGATATGAAAAAGGCGAAAACCATCATAACTCCAATGGATAACGTTGAATCTTGCCCCAGAGCCAATAAGATTTCCCGGGGGATTACGATCTGCGATAAGGATCCCAGCATAGCGCCTATTACTAGATATTTTCCCATTTCAAAAAATTCATGAGAAGCGTCTCGAAGAGTATTGATCCATCTATGGAGAAGAGAATGTCCAGGATGATGGCTGTTTGTTGTATGTTGGCAACATCCATGGGAATGGATTTGACTTGGAGATTTTAGCTGCCTGCCTCTAGTAAAGCCGTTTAGTAATAAGCCAGTACACAGAGCTACCCCAAATGCTGTTCCGAGGCGTAATAAAACGATATGCATATTATTCTGAAAGGCAAAGGCTGTTGCTGCGCTTACAACGGGATTTACAATTGGAGCAGCCAGCATGAAAGCAATGGCTGCGGGCAGGGGGACTCCTTTTAAAATTAAACGCCGTACAATCGGCACCATACCGCAGTCGCATACGGGAAATAGAATACCCAGAAAACATGCCATGAGGATGCTTAGAATATGATTTTTGGGTATCATATTGCGTATCGTATTTTCCGAAACAAAATTATTAAGTAACGCTGATACGATTACACTCAGCAGTAAAAAAGGAAAGGACTCAATCACAATACTGAGTAAGATCACTTTAAAATTAATCAGATGATTCCAATTATCAGTCCATACAGCGGCAGCGATCGTTGCTAATGTCTCTTCCACAAAGACTCCTCCTAAATTAGCAAGATGAAGAATAAACAAGGTCAATTATAAATATGATAAGCTTGTTCCTATTATGTTAGTATTTTTTGATCGATTTGTTTTCGTATTTTCTTATGGGACATCATGGGAAATAATGGTGCCGGATGATTCTCATTTATGTATTGACAAATACAAGGGAGAATACTATAATCTTTCTTACAGAGATTTGTATTATTTTTTTAGCATATTATATGGGCTTGTCTCTTATGAAAAAATAAATAACGGCTGATTAGAAAACTAAAGGCCAAAAGACTGTGGTTTTGAACTGCATTCTTTTGGTTTTTTTATTTTTCCTATTTCCCCCAGAGGGGCCAAAGAAAGTAGATGGTGGTGAATATATGGATATTAATTGGCAGTTTATAATAAGCATGCTGCCTTTATATCAAAAGGCAGCGTGGATTACGATAAAGCTTGGTTTTTGGGGTACCCTGCTGTCTTTAATCATTGGTCTGATATGCAG
>CAMKSY010000168.1 GCA_946415545.1 uncultured Pelosinus sp.
TTTATCTTGGAAATTTTGGGCCGGAAGGACCGGAAACCATTCTTGCACAAAAATTCACTGGTCCGGTAATGTTTGTGGCAGCGGCAGAAGAGGCGGAGGCTAATCTGATTAAGGGACGTGGGGATGCATATTGTGGCATGCTTAATGCCTCTTATAATTTAGCATTACGGAAGTTAGTTCCCTATATTCCTGAATATCCTGTTGGTACTGCTGACGAACTTGCTGGGATGATTGGAGACTTCGAAAATATCGCTAGAGTCATAGTCGGACTAAAAAAATTGAAGGTATTTAGCTTTGGACCCCGGCCGCATGATTTTTTAGCATGTAATGCTCCCATTAAACCCTTATATGATTTAGGTATTGAAATTATGGAAAACTCGGAACTGGATCTTTTTGATTCTTTTATGAAGCATGAAAACGATTCAAGAATTCCTGCAATCGTAAATGAAATGGCTGATGAACTTAAGAAAGGAAATGGTTATCCAGAAATACTTCCTAAGCTTGCCCAGTATGAGCGGACACTGCTGGATTGGATGGAAAATAATCTTGGAGCATCTGAATATGCTGTATTTGCCAATAAATGTTGGCCAGCCTTTCAGACTCAATTTAAGTTTGTCCCCTGTTATGTGAATTCAAGACTGGCTGCTAAGGGAATCCCCGCAGCTTGTGAAACCGATATATATGGTGCCGTAAGTGAATACATGATTACTTGCGCTACGAATATGCCGGCAACCTTACTTGATATTAATAACAGCGTACCTAAGGATATGTATGATAAGAATAAGGTGCAGTTTACAGGGTATCAACTGACAGATCTCTTCATGGGCTTTCATTGTGGCAATACGCCTTCATGCTGTATGAAGGATTCAGCGATGAAGTATCAGCTCATCATGCATAGATTGTTAGAACCAGATGTGGCACCTGATATTACCAGGGGAACATTAGAAGGAGCTATAAGGCCAGGAGATATTAGTTTATTTCGGCTTCAGAGTACCGCAGATTGTAAGCTGCGAAGTTATATCGCCAATGGAGAAATTATCGATGTGGATCCCCATTCTTTTGGTGGTATTGGAGTTTTTGCTATTCAGGAAATGGGAAGATTTTATCGTCATGTTTTGATTGGTAAGCAGTTTCCTCATCATGCCGGAGTTGCCTTTAAACATGCAGGCAAAGTATTGTTTGCTGCAATGAAGATGCTTGGGGTACAGGATATTGCTTTTAATCAGCCTTCTACAATGATGTATAAAGACGAAAATCCTTTTTAATAAACGACAATAATCGATACTATAATTTAAATATTCGAATTATTTAGATGATTCTATAGTTTGATTGATGTGCTAATAAATTGAAAGTAGGTGATGAAGGCATAACAAAAATTAGTGAATTGGGGCTGCCAAGAATAAAAAGAAGGAGAGATTTCAATGAAGAAGGTAGTGGCTTTATTTCTGATGTTTGCTATGGTGTTAATGCTGAGTGCATGTGGTTCAAATCCCAGTACTGCTCCCAGCAGCAGTGATAAGAAGAAAGTAGGTATCGCAATGCCTACGAAGTCCTCATCTAGATGGATTGCAGATGGTGATAATATTGTTAAGCAGCTAAAAGCCAAAGGGTATGAAACTGATTTACAGTATGGCGAAGACAATGTTGAAAATCAGCTTGCACAAATCGAGAATATGATTACAAAAGGTGCCAATGTATTGGTAATCGCTAACATCGATGGTGAATCGTTAACAACCGTGCTGCAAAAAGCGAAAGATAAAAATATTCCTGTTATCGCTTATGACCGTTTAATTAAAAAGACTGCAAATGTAGATTATTACGCAACCTTTGATAATTTTCAGGTTGGAGTTCTTCAAGCCGCTTATATTGAAAAAAGCTTAGGCTTAAAAGAAGGGAAGGGCCCGTTTAATATTGAGATCTTTGGCGGTTCACCAGATGACAATAATGCATACATGTTCTTTGATGGTGCCATGTCAATTCTAAAACCGTATATCGATTCGAAGAAACTGGTTGTGAGAAGTGGGCAAATGGATATGGGTGTCTGTGCTACTTTACGGTGGGATGGTGCTACTGCCCAGGCAAGAATGGATAATCTGCTAAGCAAGAACTATACGGGGACCAAAATAGATGCGGTTCTATCTCCTTATGATGGTATTAGTATCGGTGTTCTTTCCTCTTTGAAGGCAGTTGGTTACGGAACGCCATCACAGCCAATGCCTGTCGTTACGGGGCAGGATGCGGAAGCTCCTTCCATTAAATCGATTATTAAGGGTGAACAAGCTCAAACTGTATTTAAAGATACCAGGGATCTTGCCAAAGTGGCTGTTGATATGGTAGATGCAGTACTTAGCGGTAAAAAAGCAACAACTAATGATGATAAGACCTACAATAATGGTGTTAAAGTAGTGCCGTCCTATTTATTGGTACCAGTTTCTGTTGATAAATCAAACTATGAAAAAATATTAGTAGAAAGCGGATATTATACTGCAGATCAACTTAAATAATGCAAGATTGCAGGGCCAAAATAATTTAGTAATGACTTTACAGTCATTACTAAATTATGAATGGTTTAATGCCAACGAACGATATGGCAAGGAGTTGAGGATATATGGAAGATCTGATTCTAGAAATGATAGATATAACTAAAACCTTTCCAGGTGTTAAAGCGCTTAATCATGTAAATCTGCAGGTACGAAAAGGCGAAATTCATGCATTAGTTGGCGAAAATGGGGCAGGAAAATCAACTTTGATGAAAGTGTTAAGTGGAGTATATCCTCATGGGACATATACAGGGGATATTTATTATAAAGGGAAACAATGTGAATTTAAAAATATCAAAGAAAGTGAAAAATTAGGCATCGTTATTATTCATCAGGAATTAGCTCTCATCCCTTATCTATCCATAGAAGAAAATATATTTCTTGGCAATGAACAAGCCAAACACGGTCTTATTGACTGGCATGCAACTACTATACGTACAAAAAAACTGTTAGCAACAGTAGGACTTAAAGAATTGCCAAGTACTTTGGTAACCAATATTGGCGTTGGCAAGCAGCAATTAGTTGAGATTGCCAAAGCCTTATCAAAGGAAGTTGAATTGTTAATTCTAGATGAACCTACCGCGGCATTGAATGAAGATGACAGCAATAATCTATTAAATTTGTTGCTGGAGTTTAAAAGACAGGGTTTGTCCTCAATTATTATTTCACATAAATTAAATGAAATTTCAAGAATTGCTGATTCCATAACCGTGCTGCGTGATGGAGCCACTATTGAAACCTTAAATGTAAGAAATGACCACATAACAGAAGATCGTATTATCAGAGGCATGGTAGGAAGGGAATTAACAGAATTATACCCTAAAAGAGATGCAGTTATTGGCGAGATCATATTTGATGTTAAGAATTGGAATGTCTATCATCATCTGCATAGTGATCGTAAAGTGATTCATAATGTTAACTTTCATGTTAAGCAGGGTGAGGTCGTAGGAATTGCTGGACTTATGGGAGCAGGAAGAACAGAGCTTGCTATGAGCATTTTTGGCAGATCCTATGGACAAAAAATAAGTGGACACATCTATAAGAATGGCTTAGAAGTACATCTGAAAAATGTAAGCCTGGCGATTAAACAAGGTATTGCTTATGTAACGGAAGATCGTAAACAGTATGGTTTAATATTAAATAATGATATTAAGCGAAATATTACCTTGGCTAATTTAAAAAATATCGCAAAACATTCTGTAATTGATGACAATAAAGAAATTCTTGTGGCGGAGAAAAGTCGTCAACAGATGAATATTAAGTGCTCCAGTGTTTTACAAAATACTGTAAATTTGAGTGGCGGAAATCAGCAGAAAGTTGTTTTAAGCAAGTGGATCTTTACTGAGCCAGATATTCTAATTTTGGATGAACCTACTCGAGGAATTGATGTAGGAGCTAAATTCGAAATTTATAATATCATTAATAAGCTGGCTAAAGATGGAAAAGGCATTGTGCTGATTTCTTCAGAGCTTCCCGAAATACTGGGGATGTGTGACCGAATCTATGTTATGAGCGAAGGCAGTATTACAGGAGAGCTTGCAGGAGTGGAGGCATCGCAAGAAAAAATCATGAAATATGTAATGAGCAAATAAAGGAGGGATCGTCATGGAAACTCTAAAGCAGATGTTTAAAAATAATATCAGAGAATATGGTATGGTTATTGCACTAATCTCAATTGTACTTTTCTTTGAAATTGTCAGCAAGGGTGTACTCTTACAACCATTAAATGTAACGAACTTAATCCAGCAGAATAGTTATATACTCATATTGGCGATCGGCATGTTGTTAGTTATTGTAGCTTTTCAAATTGATTTATCTGTAGGATCTATCGCTGCCTTTGTTGGTGCGGTTTCCGCAATCTTAATGATTGATCATCATATCGGTGTTGTACCTGGAATATTGATTTCTTTGTTGATAGGAGGTCTTGCTGGAGCCTTTCAGGGATATTGGGTTGCCTATTTTAAAATCCCAGGGTTTATTGTTACATTAGCAGGAATGCTGATTTTTAGAGGGCTGACAATGACGGCTTTAGAAGGGCAATCGAAAGCTCCTTATCCAGAGGTCTTTCAGAAAATGAGTAATGGGTTTATACCAGATGTATTGAGTGGAACATCCATTCATATTACAACCCTTGTGGTTGGGATTATGTTGACGTTGATATATATTTTTTTTGAATTGAGTCATAGAAAAGCCAAGCAAGAGTATAATTTCGAGGTAATCCCAGTACAATTTTTAATTGCTAAATTAATATTTGTTGGCGTGGCGATCAACTGGTTTATGTATTTGCTTGCCTCGTATAAAGGCATTCCTAATGTGCTAATATTATTATTTATTCTAATTGTATTTTATACATTTATAACCACAAAAACGGTGGTAGGACGTCATATTTATGCATTAGGCGGTAATGAAAAGGCGGCAAAGCTGTCGGGGGTAAAAACCGAACGAATCGTGTTTTGGGTTTTCGTAAATATGGGAGTGTTAGCAGCCCTCTCGGGTCTTGTTTTTGCAGCTCGCCTTAATGCAGCAACGCCCAAAGCAGGCACAGGTTTTGAATTAGATGCTATTGCTGCCTGTTTTATTGGTGGAGCCTCTACTGCAGGAGGGATTGGCGTTGTTATGGGAGCCATTATTGGCGGATTGGTTATGGGGGTTATGAACAACGGCATGTCTTTAATGGGCGTTACTATTGATATGCAGCAAACCATTAAAGGCTTAGTATTATTATTAGCTGTAGCTTTTGATATTTATACAAAATCAAAACAGTCATAATACTGATCATGTAAGGTTGGCTGTTCTTATAGTAGCCATTGCGAGCGTCAGTGAAGCAAAGAGTTTTTGTTATCTATTAGAGCATAAATCATTAATTAACAATTTAATTAGGCATTTTAGCTTTTAATATTATATAATGGGTTAAAATAAATTCTTTCATGTCTTCTATACGATGAAAAGAGAATCGATTCAAAAGCTGTATAGTGTAAAAAATATTGAAAGCAAGAGTGTAGGTGTTTTATGGAAGGTGTAAATACGATTGTATCAAAAGCCATAGGAGGTGCGAATGAATCGCTGATTATTAATGCGATTCGCAGGCGAGGTCCAATATCTCGCGTTGATATTGCCAAGTTGACTGGTTTAACAGCACCAACTGTAACGAATATATCAAGTAAACTTATTGAAAATGGGCTGATTCATGAGTATATGGTTGGTGAATATAGTGGCGGTAGGCGTCCAGTGCTGCTGAAGGTTCATTCTGAAATAGCGAACATGATTATTGTCGATATTCGTTCTAAAGAAATGATTGGCTATCTGATTAATGGCGGATTAGAGATTAAAGAAGAGATATGTCATGATATTCAACATTTAAAAGAAGAAAAGATTTTATCTTTTTTGGAGAATACAATTTCGCAATGCTATGCTTCCGAGGATGGTAAGTTAGCCTTAGCGATTGGTATAATTGTACGAGGGCCAGTCATGTCTAAAGAAGGGCTTTCCTTATTTTCTCCTAGTGCTGGCTGGCGTAATGTACCACTAAAATATATTGTGGAGAAGCAGTTTCAGTTACCGGTTTTTGTCGAGAATGATATGCGTGCCATGGCATTGGGAGCTTATCATTATGGCCCATACCGTGATATTAAGAATGCAGTCTTCCTAGGAGTCGGGGGTGGAATTGGTTCGGGAATTATCTTAAATGGTGAGCTATATCGAGGCTTAGGTGATAGTGCAGGGGAAATTGGTCATACCGTTGTAGATGCTCGTGGTCCCTTATGCAGCTGCGGGAATTATGGCTGCTTAGAAGCGATGGCATCTGAATCTGCTTTGGTAAATAGCATGGTGCAGGCAATGACAGAGGGGGAACTTTCTATAGTATCAGATATGGTTAAAGGCAATCTAGATGCTATTAGACCAAAGCATATTTACGCTGCGGCTGAAGAGGGAGATCCACTTTCAATCAGGACCCTCCAGCAGATTGCTCAATATATTGGTATAGGTGCTGCTAATATTATTAATATTTTTAATCCCCAGCTGGTACTAATTGGTGGTGGAATCGTTAAGGGAAGAAGATTTATAGAAGAGACAATCATACAAGTTATAAAAGAAAGGGCTTTGGCAAGCTGTTATTCTTTAACTCGTATTGAATTTGCTTCAGAAGGCAGGCAAGATGCCCTAAAGGGCATTGTAGATGTAGTCATGGAAGGGATTTATTTACGGTAATATGGCAAATGCTCTCTATGTTGGCAGGGGGAATAGAACACCCTAACAAACTGCTTATATGGAGAGCTTTTTGCTAAGAACATTTCTGATTTTATTATGATTTTACCGACAAGAAATAATTACCATTTATGGTACATTATTGTGTATAATGAAAGTGGGAGTATTAGAAAAAATGATCGCTGGGATGGTGCAATATTGGAATCTTTTCGTAAACTACTTACGATCGAAAATATTCGCTCTAAATTGTTATTATACTTTTTCACTCTCATTTTATTGCCCATTATTACACTCGGAGTATTGGGTAATTTCATCTACAGCAAATCCATAGAAGAACAGGCTAATGAGCATACTGGACAAATGATTGAGCAAGTCACTCGTAATGTTGAATTTTATATTCACGATATGGAAAATATCATATCGTATCTTTTGAGTGATCCGCAGATTATTGCCTTCTTACGAACGATGAAAGAGGAAGAAGAAGAGGAGCCCCTACTCAATGAGGTTCGGCGAATCTTAAGAACCTATACGAATGTGCATCCAGAGATTGCGGGAATACTCATTGTAAATGAGAATAATCTTTATATCAGCAATGAATTGCATCGCATTTCACGTGACCCCCTTACGGATGAAACTTGGTACAAAAGAGCGATAGCATCGCCAGATACAATGCAGCTGTTTAGTAAACCGATTGGGCGTAATATAACCACAACTCTTAGTTATAGCGCCGATGAGGTGGTTTCGATTGCTAAGGCGGTTATTGATCCCAAGACTGGCCAGTATCTTGGTGTTATACTGATTGATCTGAAATTGGCTAAATTTAAAGAAGTAATTGAGACGATTACATTAGGTAAGAATGGATTTTTATATATTATGGATGCAAATGGGGGCATTGTATATGCACCAGTCAATCCGATTGTGTATCGCGTAAAAAGTGATTGGCTTAACCATTCTGCCAATAGTATCGTAAAAATCATTCAGGGCAGTGAGTTTCAGATTATCTATAAAGAATCGGCATATACAAAGTGGAAAACAATCGGTGTTTTTTCCCTTAGTGAGACGCTAAAAGAAGTAATCAATTTGCGTCATTACTCTATATTGATTGGGCTTGTTACCTTAATACTAGCAGTAATCGTAGCCTTCTTCTTTACTGCTTCCATTGCCAAGCCTTTAAGTAAACTCCGCAGCTTAATGAAGAAGGCTGAGGAAGGTGATCTAAGCGTACGATTTAATAGTAAATATAATGATGAAATTGGACAGCTTGGTAATAGCTTTAATACGATGATTAAAGAAATTAGCAATTTGGTGGATATGGTGTATGCGGAACAGAAACGAAAACGAGAAGCAGAGCTGAAAACCTTGCAGGCCCAAATAAAGCCGCACTTTCTTTATAATACTCTTTATACGATTCAGTGGATGGCTGGGGAGCATGGTGCACAAGAAATTGTTCGCATTGTAGGCGCACTAGCTAATTTATTTCGCATTGGCTTGAGCAAAGGAAAAGAGATGATTCCAGTTCATGAAGAATTAGAACATGTTCGCAGTTATCTAATGATTCAGAAAGCTCGCTATGAAGATAAACTGTTATATGAAATCAGCTATGAAGAAGAGATATTAAATTGCAGAGTACTTAAACTCATATTGCAGCCTCTTGTTGAGAATGCGATTTACCATGGCATTAATGCAAAAAGAGGCGGTGGTACCCTCAAGATCTCTGCTCGCATTGACAAGGATAAATTATATTTCAGCGTAGTAGATGACGGCGTAGGAATGACAGAGGAAAAACTCGCAGAACTAAGAAAATCATTAGATAATCAGCATGGTGAGACAGCAAGAACGGGCTTTGGTATTTTTAATGTTAATGAACGAATTCGATTATCTTTTGGTTCAGAATACGGTTTACGATATACCAGCGTGGCTCAGGAAGGTACGAAGGTGGAAATATGGCATCCAGTACGTTAAATAGGGAGTGGTTCAATGTTGAAAGTGGTAATTATCGATGATGAACCTAAAATTCGTCGTGGCCTCAAAGGTCTGGTTGAGAAAGCAGGGCTTGATATGGAGG
>CAMKSY010000169.1 GCA_946415545.1 uncultured Pelosinus sp.
ATTTGACTCCTCTTGTTTTAATAATAAAAATTTGGGATAATAAGATCTAATCATATAATAGCGATTTTTATTAGTTTGAAAAGAGGACAGCGAATGGACAAAGTATCCTTTTATGGATTGACATTAAGCCAACTAGAAACATGGCTTACAGAACGTGGACAGAAGAAATCTCGTGCAGTACAAGTATGGCAGTGGGTTTATCGGAAAAAGGCAGTGCATTTCTCCGAAATGACTGATGTCAATAAAGAGTGTGTTCAATTATTAGCAGATCATTTTGTCATTGAAACATTAAAAGAACACTGTAGGCAAGAAGCAGCAGATGGAACGGTCAAATTTTTATTTCAGTTGTTTGATGGCAATTTAATTGAAACCGTTCTAATGAGAAATAAATTTGGTTTATCAGTTTGTGTTACAACACAAGTCGGCTGTAATATCGGGTGTAGTTTTTGTGCAAGTGGCTTATTAAAGAAAAAACGTGATTTGACCAGTGGCGAAATTGTGGAACAAATTATGAAAGTCGAACAGTATTTAGATCAAGAGAATCAAGTAGAAAGAGTCAGTCATGTTGTAGTAATGGGAATTGGCGAACCACTTGATAATTTTGTAAATCTAATCGATTTTTTATTAATTATCAAAGAGCATAACGGCCTAGCGATTGCTGCAAGGCGGATCACTGTATCGACCAGCGGACTTGCAGATCGAATTGTTGAATTTGCCGATACCAATTTGCAAGTTAATTTAGCAATTTCTCTACACGCCCCCAATAATGAACTTCGATCGCAGATCATGAAAATAAACCATGTTTTTTCCATAGAGCAAATACTGCAGGCTGTTGATTATTATCTGTCAAAAAACAATAGAAGGATTACGTTAGAATACATTCTTCTAAAGGATATAAATGATAGTAGTCAGCATGCACTTGAACTTGCTCAGTTGATTGGTGATAGAAAGAAAAGTATCAATGTAAATTTAATTCCTTATAATCCAGTAGATGAGCACAGTCAATACCAAAGAAGTGAGCTGGAAGCCATGCGAACCTTTTATGATATACTCAAAAAGAATGGCATTCATTGCAGCAAGCGCCTAGAGCATGGTACTGATATTGATGCTGCTTGTGGGCAGTTAAGAAGTAAGCAAATCAAAGAAGCCAGGCAGAATCATGTGGTTAACAAACAGATTCATTAAGAGAGCCTCCTGCACCAATTCGAAAGGAATTTTTTGTAGGAGGTTTGTATTTTAGAATCCTTAAAAGTGTCACATAGCCAGAGTAAATAGAGTATGATACAATCCTAGATATGATCTTTGCAGGCGGCAGATTGCTGGTACCTTAGCTCATATGAATCTTTTCTATAGATGGAGGTCGACATGGACGATCAAGAAAGACAAAAAGAAGCGATAAAACTAGAGGAAACTCTTGAAGAAATAAAAAAACAACTAGTAATAAGCGAAGACAATTGCGTAGTAAAACAATCTGAACTTAAAGAAACCCTGTTAAATTATTGGGAAAAATGTGGCAGTGATGAAGCACAATTAGTAGAAACCGCAAATCGTCAGCGGGCACTTTCATCCTTAACCCACAGCACTCCTCTTAAATTAAGAAAAATGCTAAACTCACCTTACTTCGGACGTATTGACTTTATCGAAGAGGATACTGGGATGGAGCCTCAGGAAGAAAAAGTATATATTGGTCTTTCTACATTAATGGATGAAGAAACGGGAGAATTTCTCATTTATGATTGGCGGGCACCTATTTCGAGCATGTTTTATGATTATGGCTTAGGTCAAGCCGCTTATCATTGTTCAGAAGGAAACATCAATGGAAAGATCATACTAAAACGTCAATATAAAATAGCAAACGGTTGTATGCAGTATATGTTTAATGCAGATTTAAAAATCGATGATGAAATATTGCAAGAAATATTAGGTAAAAGTGTTGATGATAAAATGCATACTATTGTTAACAGCATTCAACGTGAGCAAAACCAAATTATTCGTGATGCAAACCATAGAGCACTTTTTGTAGAGGGGCCAGCAGGCAGTGGCAAAACTTCTGTAGCCTTGCACCGTATTGCATTTTTGCTTTATCGTGACAGAAAGAGTATTAATGAGAAAAATGTTCTGATTCTTTCACCGAACCATTTATTTAGCGACTATATTTCCAATGTTTTACCGGAAATGGGAGAAGAAAATGTGCTGCAAAAAACATTTCATGATTGTGTCTTTGAGGCAATAAACCAGCTTCCCATAAAACTTGAAACCCGTACGTTTCATCTGGAAACAGTATTGTCAAATGGGAGTGACCACCAACAGACCCTGCGCGCAGAAAATATACGTTTTAAATCATCTCGCAATTTTGAGAATATCCTACGGGAATATCTAGACTGGGTACAAACAAGCTTAGTGGATGAGTATCCAGATATCGAATTTCGCGGGCAAATGATCTTTAAAAAAGAGGAGTGGAGACATTATTTTCTGGGCAATCTTCTCGGAATGCCAGTAACGATTCGATTAGAAAAGATAAGAGCGGTGATCGAAAGCAGAATGCGTCCATTATTTCATGCTGTTCGGAAAGAAAAGGAAACTGAAATAGTAAACCGTGCTGAAGAGGTTGACGAGAATGCCATTAAAGCTCTGGCAAGAATTGCGGCCCGGGAAGAGTTCGCTTCTTTTTACGAGAAAATTGACAGATTGACTAAATTGAATCCGCTGGCAGAATATCGAAGACTTTTTAAAGGAGGCTGGCTGCTTGACAGATCGTCAAATAAAACTGATTTCCCTAAAGTATGGCAGTCAATTCAAAGACAAACTCTTTCTTACTTAAATAATGGTGTGCTGCCATATGAAGACACTCCAGGATTTATCTATTTTCAAGGTGTGCTGCAAGGGTTTCCCATAAACCGCGATATTAAACATTTGATCATTGATGAAGCCCAGGATTATACCAGAATGCAATATCAGATCCTTGTGACGCTCTTTCCGAACTCTACATGGACAGTAGTAGGAGATCCTGCGCAAGCCGTACATCCATTTTTAAATACAGCAAGCTTTACCGATATGAGTGAAATTATCGGAAATGAAAAATCAATTGCCTTTAGGCTAACACGCAGTTACCGATCGACAAAGGAAATTCAGGCTTTTTGTCAGGCGATACTCTCTGATAAAAGAGAAGTTGAAGCCATCAATCGCTCAGGCTCTTTACCCGAAGTGACCAAAATTGAGAACCTTCACCAGTACACCCCCATTCTCGTTCAAACCATTAAGAATATTCTTAAAGAAGGATGGCATTCCGTCGGCATTATTTGCAAGAATACTTACCAATCGAGAAAGGTTTTTTCAGAGTTGAAGGAATCTATTAATCTGAATCTTGTCATTGATGAAGAAGACTCATTCCACCAAGGAATTGTTGTAATTCCCTCGTATTTAGCAAAAGGATTAGAATTTGATGCAGTCTTAGTCATTAATGCTGATACAATTAACTTTAGTAGTGAAGAAGAACGTCATATTTTATATACAATATGTACACGTACATTGCATCGTTTAAGTCTCTTTTATTGTGGAAAGCCCTCGCTTTTCTTAAGGGAGATGGACGAGAAACTTTATAAAATCATACCAGTTTCTAAATGACAATGTATTGCTTGGCATGCAGCGTTCATAGATATAGAATGATTCGTGTAAAGGAGGCTTTTAAATTATGGAAGAGAATAAAAACAAAGAAAATGAAATCATTTTAGCAAGCAGTGAGCCTTCAGAGGAAAACGAACTTCCTGAAAAAAAGAAAAGTAAATGGGGTTGGTTTACGAGCTTTGGTGGATTATTGCTGCTTTTTAAAGCAGGAAAGATATGGGCGCTCATTAAGGGAGCTTTTATATTTCTTAAATTTGGGAAGTTTCTTACTACTGGTTTGTCAATGATGCTGATGATTATTACGTATACCTTTCTATATGGATGGAAATATGCCATAGGCATTGTATTGTTGTTGTTTATTCATGAAATGGGGCATCTGACTGCTTCTAGGCGATTGGGAATTGACACGAGCCTGCCGATGTTTATCCCCTTTATTGGTGCCGTCATTCAGATGAAGCAAGCACCGAAGGATGCTAAGACAGAGGCGATTGTTGGCATCGCTGGTCCAATCTTCGGAGCACTTGGTGCATTTGTCTGTCTCTTGTTTGGAGAAATTTTTAATTCCGCATTGTTGCTTGCATTAGCATATTTTGGTTTTTTATTAACAGCTTTTAATCTCATTCCAGCTCATCCCCTGGATGGTGGACGGATTGTTACTGCTATATCCCTAAAACTTTGGATAGTTGGTATTCCGGTAATGGTATTATTCTCTCTGTATTTCTTTAATCCCATTGGAATTTTGATTTCCATACTAGCTATAAAAAAAGCATGGGAAGTATGGAAAGATCGAGAGAATCCCTATTATGATACAGATAGCAGCTTCCGATTTAAAATGGGCTTATCCTATTTTTCTTTGTTTATTCTGTCTGCCTATTATACTTACAGTATACATGAAGTACTGAATCCATAATTTGCTCTTGCAGTGAAGTTATAACCGTAATAACGTTATTGTTACTTACTTGATAACGGAAAAGAAGTGGAAAAATCATTTTCTTGATTTTCCACTTCTTTAATGTTAAATCATAACTGTTGACCTTGCAGGATCATGTAGGCAATAACTAGAAAATTCAGTATAATATAGTTGAGTATAGCAAGCTTTTCAGAAGGGGATGAGTATGTGGCTAAATTACGCGCAGTACTATTTGAAAAACCAGCAGTGTATTGGAATGATCAAAAAATGGTATTCCCTTTTGCAAAAATGGAGGCCTTGTTGTACTATCTTTTAGTTACTGGTGAAGCTACACGAGAGGGTTTGGCAGCACTACTCTGGGGGGATATGGAAGATCATGCCGCGAAACGAAATTTACGCAATACAGTGTATTTGTTGAGAAAAATGTTTTCTGTGGATTTACTGATTACTTCATCCCGGGCAAAGATTGTATTAAACCGGGATGTAGTGGCAGCAACAGATTTGGAGCTATTAACGGTAACTGATATTGTAAAATTTTTAGAAAGAAATTCTGGTGAGTTTCTAGGTGATTTTTATTGTAAAGATGCAGCCAGTTTTGATCAATGGGTTACCGAAAAACGCGAGCAGTTTAGGATGAATAGTACAAACTATTTGACGAAATATATCATAAAGCTAATAAACCAAAAAGAATATATACCAGCCAAGAAATATTTAAAGCAATTGATTGGGATGGATGCATATAACGAAAGTGCCTATCGGGTATTGATGAAAATCTATGAGAAAGAAGATTCATATAAAGCAATGGAAATTTATAAAGACCTTGAGCGAAAGATGGCACAAGATTTGTCCTTGCTGCCCAGTGTTAGGACTCAGGAACTTTATAGGCGGATCAAGGACCGGAAAAGCAGCAGAACGATTGAAGAAGAGGCAGTTAGTAATCAGAAATTTTTCGGAAGGGAAAAAGAATTACTACAATTGCGTCTGTGGCTGGATGATTTTTATCAAAAGGGTCATAGTAAGCAGATGATATTGCTCCAGGGAGATCAGGGTGTTGGCAAATCAGCAATTATTGAGCAACTTTTTGCAAGTATTCCAATAAAGCATAGTAATATTTTTCGTACTCAATGCTATCAAGCTGAATATGAATATGTATATAAGGCATGGAACAACATTTTTTTACAGGCAATGAGCTGCTTAATAGAAGCGGATGTTCATCTACCAGTCCTTTGGCAGCAGGTAATTGCTTATGTTTTTCCAACGACGAAAATAAGTGAAACATTGTTACAGAAAGAAATAACAGTGGATGCGTATAAGTTCAGTGCAACTATGGTAGAAGAAATTATGTGTGAGGTCCTGGGTAAAGCTGCTAATTTGAAGAAAACCATACTATTAATTGAAGACATTCATTGGATGGATAAGCAAGGATGGATGCTGCTGTGGCAGGTATTGCGCATTCATGGTAAGCATATAATCTGTATAGCGACCTGTCATGCGGAGTATTTACAGCAGATTGACAAAACCACGGAAGAATTTGAACGCAGTAATATGCTGGAACACTTAGAAATTCGTCGTTTCAGTGCGCAAGATGTAATGAAACTGTCTGCTTTACGGCTGCCTGGTATTAGTAAGGAGATGCAGTCCAGGCTATACGACTATACAGGCGGCAATGCGTTGTTTTTGATTGAATGTCTGAATTTAATTGCAGCTGGCAGAGACATTAGTCACGGCTCGATTCGATTAAACAGCGTGTTAAAAGAACGTACTGGCAATGTTTCTGACAATGCCAGAAAAATTTTAGAGATTGCGTCTGTTTTCTTTAATAAAGTGAATTATGATGTGCTGGAAGCTATTTCTAAAATCAATGAATTTGATTTGGTGGAAGTGCTGGAGGAACTACAACAAAAACAACTACTAATGGAAGATCTGGATTCCAATAGAGGCGCATCGGCCTATAAGTTTTATAATTTGCAGATTCGTAATTACGTATATCATCAAATGTCAGCAATCCGACAACGGATGTTTCATAAGCAAGCAGCAGCCTATTTAGAGCAGCAGCTGCATGATGGCATACAGAGCAAAGATGTTTATGAACATATCTTATACCATTACACAAATGCCGATGAAAAACTGAAGATGTTGGATTATACGATTAAATTATCCGAAAAATATTTTTGTCCCCAGTATGAAATGTTTCCGGAACTGAATCATTACTATCCAGAGGGATATGTTGATTTTAGGGAAAGTCGGAGCCAGATCACTACTTATCTGGAGAAAATAAAGGAATTGCTGGATGGATTAGTTCAGTCTCAAATAGCAGATGAGCGATTGGACACATATAAAGTTGCGTATTGGGAAATATCTGGTCGTTATCATATCTGGCGGGGAGAGCATCTGCTGGGATTGAGACTAATTCACCAGATGCTGCGTTTAGCCTCAAGAGAAAAACTTAGAGAGTATCAAATTAAAGGATATCAACAAATTATTTATTGCGGTATTCAAACCCGAAGGGCATATTTGATCCAGGAATTTGCGTTTAAGCTGTTGCAGTTGACAGAACATGATGAACTGCCAGATAAAAAAGCGACAGCTTTACGATTTCTGGGAATTGCCTGTGCACTCAAAGGGCAGTATCAAGAAGCAGAGAGTTATTACAGACAATCATTAACGCTATTTAAGAAGTTGGCAACACGCAATCGCTTTTATGCTTTTACCATTGCAGCAGCCCAAAATTATATTGGTGATTTAAGACGAGAAAGTTCCGATTATCAGGCAGCTTTACATCACTATGAGCAAGCTGTTAGAATTGCTGGACGTAAAAATATTAGCGAAGGAGTAGCCTTATTTTATATTAATGCAGGTTATACAGCCTTTCAAATCAATAATTATGTAAAAGCCATATCCTATCTTACGGAAGCTTTGTCGGTGGCAGAAGGCTTTGGTGAACAGAAGGGTTATTGGTGTATGCGTGGTTATTGTACACTCCATTGTGTACTGGCATTGATTGCTGTTAGGCAGCATCGCCCTTATGAAGCAAGAAAGTATTTTGAACAGGCGAAAGATTTTTTAAGAAAATACAATGATCAATATCAAAATGGACTAATTTTTCGTACCCAAGCAGAAATAAAACTGTTGATGAAAGTTGATGAAAAAGTAGCAGAAGCATTTGAAGATGATTTGCCTCTGTCTGCTGTAGAATATTATCAGCAGGCTCGAAAAGTTTTTGATAGAATGGGCATGAGGATTGAACTGAAATCTTTGGAAGACATGATGGCTGAATATAGGTAAAAGGCTAACTTCACTATCATAGGACTGTTGCAGAATGAAAGATATTTTTGTAACAGTCCTATTATTTATTCTATTCATTTTTAACAATACAAAATATCGTATTGACGATATTTAGACATTACTTTTTATAGAATTCATATAAGTAGAGCAGCTTTAAGATGGAAAGGAGAGAGTATATGTCTAGCGGATGGGTAAAAGAATTGCCTTTTGCAGTTACTGTTACGGATAGAACTGGCAACATAATAGAAATGAACGATTCATCAATCGAAACTTTTAAAAAATATGGTGGCAATTCTTTGATTGGAAAAAATATAGCAGATATTCATACGAACCGTGCCTGCAAAAAAATCACGGAGATTGTCGAAACGAAAACTGCCAATAGTTATACCATTGAGAAAAACGGCGTAAAAAAACTGATTTACCAAGCGCCATGGTATCAGAATGGGGAATATGCGGGGCTGGTGGAATTTGGTATGGTGATCCCGGTTGAGATGCCTCATTATGTAAGAAGTTAAATTTAAATAAGAGGTGATAGATATGAAAAGTGATGTGGAAATTGCACAAGAGGCAAAAATGCAGCCAATTACCCAAATTGCAGCTGATCTTGGTTTACGTGACGAGGATATTGAGCAGTACGGAAAGTACAAAGCCAAAATTTCGCTGACAGTGTGGGATAAAATCCAACAGCAGCCTAACGGAAAACTAGTATTAGTCAGTGCTATCAATCCAACAGCAGCCGGTGAGGGAAAAACAACAACAACTGTTGGGTTAGGAGATGCCTTTCGAAGGCTGGGTAAAAAGGCGATGATTGCTTTGAGGGAACCGTCCTTGGGACCTTGCTTCGGCATGAAAGGTGGTGCTGCCGGCGGTGGATATGCGCAGATTGTGCCAATGGAAGATATCAATTTGCATTTTACTGGTG
>CAMKSY010000170.1 GCA_946415545.1 uncultured Pelosinus sp.
GATCTATTTTAAATAAAAATAGACATTGACATTTGCAAATAAATTTGACATTCTTTAATGACAATGATATTCTAAGCATAGATAATTGAATTCTTTGTTAGGTGAGGCTCCTGCATAAATACAGGCCACTGCCCAAAAACGTCGAGAGACACCAATGGGTATAACAGGTATTACCGGATTAAGGTTTTACATAATGTGGCTGAGTAATTTTAGTTTTGTACTCTACGTTATGCAGTGCTAAAACTCAAACGAGTGAGGAAGGTTTATGTTTATAGTTTTGATAATGGATAAAAGCCTTTCACGTTGTGGGAGGCTTTTATCCATTATTTTTGGGGGGGTGGTAAGGATGGATTCGGATAGTAGTATAATGCAGATACTATTTTTAACTTGCAGGCTTTTATTACGTTCTATTATTTTGCGAATAGTCTTACCACGAGGAGGAATTACCTATGACATTTTTCTCAACCACTATACCAAAGTATCGCTTAAAATGGGTTGATGGGATTGTTCTAATTTTTGTTTTTGCAATACTCTACTCTATCTTAAATTTAGGTGCAAGTATGAATGTGCCCTTTTCATTAGAAGAACAAAGTAGAATTGAGCTTGATCCCTCGATGCTCCCTTATTATGCAGGACGTTCCTTACTGCGCATGTTTATCGCCTTCGGAGCATCCTTGATATTTACCCTTATTTATGGCTACATTGCCGCTAAAAGCCAGGCTGCTGAAACCCTATTAATTCCCTTGCTTGATATGCTGCAATCCATTCCAGTATTGGGATTTTTATCTGCAACTATTGTTGCTTTTATAGCGTTATTTCCTGGGAATTTACTGGGGGTGGAGCTAGCTTCCATCTTTGCTATTTTTACAGGGCAGGCTTGGAATATGACCTTTAGTTTCTATAACTCACTTAAAATGATTCCTAAGGATTTACAAGAAGCATCTAATGTTCTGCGTATGAATTGGTGGCAGCGGTTTTTAAAACTGGAATTACCTTTTTCTATGATTAGCCTGGTTTGGAATAGCATGATGTCATTTGGAGGAGGCTGGTTTTTCCTGGCTGCCAGCGAAGCGATTAGTGTATTGGGGAAAGATATACGATTGCCAGGAGTAGGTTCGTATCTTGCAACAGCAATCGAAGCTGGTGAGATGCAAGCTATCGCGTACTCTATTGTAACTATGATTTTAATGATTGTACTGGTTGACCAATTGTTCTGGAGGCCGCTTGTAGTATGGAGCCAGAAATTTAAAATGGAATTAACCGAATCAGTTGATGTTCCAACCTCCTTGGTTCATAACATATTATACCGATCAAATCTAATTAGCCTGCTGATGCGCGTTTTAGTAACTCCCCTTCATAACCTAATCGATCAGGTAATGGATAGAATGGCAGTCGTAACCGAAAAGGCCGCACGGGATTTTCAAGGAGTACCCGCATCTCTCTTTATTATCAAATTAATCAAGATGTTACTTGGGGTAATTATTTTACGGTTCATGTACGAGCCTGTATATCAGGCATTTATGCTGGTATCTATTATGGATAGCAGTAATTTAACAGAGATAACACGGCTGGGTTTATATACCCTTGGGCGTGTAATGATAGCTGTTTTATTGGGGGCACTTTGGACGGTTCCGGTGGGAGTCTGGATTGGTCTAAACCCAAGATTGGCAAAGGTGCTGCAACCCATAATTCAAATCGCAGCTTCTTTTCCGGCAAATATGATGTTCCCGTTCATTACTATTTTATTCTTAAAGTATCAAGTAAACTTCGAGTGGGGATCAATTTTGCTTATGATGCTTGGAACCCAGTGGTATATTCTGTTTAATGTTATTGCAGGCACCATGTCCATTCCGAATGATTTGCATGAAGCGGCGGCCATATTTAAACTGCAAGGATGGCAAAAATGGAAAACACTGATTCTTCCAAGTATTTTTCCGTATCTGATCACTGGCATTATAACGGCATCTGGAGGTGCGTGGAACGCAAGTATTGTTTCAGAGATGGTAAGCTGGCATGATGAGCAATTAATCGCAACTGGTATTGGCTCATTTATCAGTAACGTCACTGATCAGGGCGATTGGGGCGGAATCATTTGGGGGATCACTGTCATGTGCGTGTTTGTAGTTCTAATCAATCGGTTTTTATGGAGACGTTTATATCAAATGGCTGAAACAAAGTATCATCTGGAATAGGGGGATCAAATATGAATACATTAATTAAAGTGAAAGATTTAGATGTAAGTTTTGCTGCTAAAGGACAGGAGCATACAACTGTACTTGAAGATATTAACTTGGAAATCAAGATAGGGGAGTTCCTTGCAATTCTTGGACCTTCTGGTTCTGGGAAATCTACTCTATTACGAATTATTGCGGGGCTGATTCCAGCTTCCAAGGGCAAGGTCACCTATCTGGGCAAGGAGATTCAAGGGGTAAATCCTGGAGTTGCTATGGTATTCCAATCTTTTGCTTTATTTCCTTGGCTGACTGTTCTGGAAAATGTACTAGTCGGTTTAGAATTCAAGAAACTTTCCAAGGCAGAAAAGTACAAGAAAGCATTAAAAGTGATTGATATCGTTGGTCTTGATGGTTTCGAAAATGCATATCCAAAAGAACTCTCCGGCGGAATGCGTCAGCGAGTAGGGATTGGCCGCGCCCTTGTAAGCGATCCTGATGTACTGCTAATGGATGAGCCATTTTCCGCCTTGGATGTTCTTACTGCCGAAAATTTACGCCGTGACCTGTTAGAGTTGTGGTTAGATAAGAAAATCTCTACTAAGTCCATTATTTTAGTTACTCATGGGATTGAAGAGGCAGTGTATATGGCTGATCGTGCTGTAATTCTTTCAAGTGGACCAGCTAACGTCGTCGAAGATATCGCTATTGATATTCCTCGCTGGCGTGATAAAAAGGATGCTGATTTTACTGCCCTCGTAGATAAAATTTATTCTTTGATGACAAAGAAAGAGGTGAAGCGCAGTGAAGATGCTGTATACCAGGCAAAGCCTATTACGGTACTTCCTCGTGTATCAGCCGAGGCACTTACTGGTTTTCTTGAGTTATTAGAAGACCAAAATGAAAGAACGGATCTCTATAAATTGGCTGATCGTTTAGTAATGGACAGTGAGGACTTTTTTCCTATTATTGAGCTAGCTTCATTGTTAGATTTTGCTAAGGTGGTGGAAGGGGATATTGAACTTACTCCAGAGGGGATTGAATTTGCGACGGCGACAGTATTGGAACGCAAAGAATTATTCAAAAAGCAATTATTAAAAAATGTTTCGTTTATAACGCAAATGATCAATGTTCTGCAATCAAAATCTAATAAACATATGAGTATAGAGTTCTTTGAAGATCTTATTGCCCGTACTCATGGCGATGCATTGGCGAAAACTCAAATTCAGCTTTTGGTCAGTTGGGGACGTTATTCGGAACTTTTCGGATATGATGAAGCGAAGAAATTAGTTTATCTTGAAAGTGAAGAGTAGGGGGGTTCCCCTAAAATGCTGCGAAGCTAAACGAGAGGGACTATTGTAGTAAAAAAGCACGACTCACAAAACGAGTCGTGCTTTTTTACTGCTTTACGAAGATTAAAGCAGTGGTCTATAGCAGATTTGTACCAAGGATACCTGCAATGATCATAATGGCTCCGATAATATGAAAGTATTCCAATTGCTCTTGTAGGAAAATAACTCCTGCAATCATAGAGATTAAGGTAGCTAAATTGCCGAATACACTCATTTTTGATGCTTCAATTTTAGATAGTACGTAATTAGATAGCCAGGAAGTTCCCAGAGAGGACAGGACGCCTAAGTATAAAATGGAAATGAAAAAGATGGGCTCTGATAAGGGCGCAAAGTACTCGTTAATCGTGCCATTCATGCCGTGGCGTATAAGAGCTAATAGATTGAAGGTAAAAAAAGCAATGGTAAGCATGATGAAGGTTAATTCCAATGGCTTAAACTTCTTGGTTAATGGTCGGGCTAATACACTATAGCCAGCGAAGGAAAGTGAAGATAAAAAGAGCAATGACGTTCCTAGCATTTGATCGGTATCAAAAGAAGCACCTTTCATAGCAAGAATATAGATAACGCCTGCAACGGATAAGCCAAGGGAAAGGTTTTGTAAAGTATTGTTTTTTTCTTTTAAAAAATAAGAGGCTAGAAACATTGTGAGGACAGGTGTTGATGCCAGAATAATTCCAGCTTCAGAAGAGGTAGTATATACCAATCCTGATATTTGAAAGCCAAAAAAGAGCGCTGGATATAAAAGTGCCAAAGGGAGAATTTGAATCATATCCTTTGTCGTAAAGCTTAACTGGATTCTGCCAAGTAGGACAGGAATCAAAATTGCCAGAAAAGATGCAGTAAAACGATGAGCGAGAGTATCGATGGGATCGGATACTGCTAAGGCCAATTTTACGAAGAGAAAAGAGAAACCTATAATAAAGGCATATAGTACAGCTGCGATATAAGCGAGATTCTTATTATCCTTATCATCCATTAGGCGAAACCTCCGATTTAGCTTGCTAACTATACTATACTGGATAGTAGTTCTGCTTACAACATAAATACAAGTTTTTCATAAACTAGAAATATTTATAGAAAATAAATTTATTATTTGACAATAATTATTATTATCGCTATAATGTGGATATAAGAAGTCTCACATATATCATAAATGAAACACTAACTTAACCTCCGCGAAAAATGGGAAAAATGATCTGCTGTGTACAGATACATCCTGTATACGCAGGGGGTCTTTTGTTCCTATAAAAATAGACAATAATAGTAAAATGAGAGGAGAATCTAAAATGAAACGATTACATTTAAAGAATATCTTGTTATTTAGTTTAATATTAATAGTTGGAGTGGGGGGAACTGCATTGGCAGCGGTCTCTAGTGAAGCAACTCCAGCTAATTTGCCCACGGAACAATGGAAAGGAAATAGTTTTACCTTCCTTGCACTGCCAGCGGATAAGCAAGCTGCAGGATATGATATTTTTCCAGTAGGTCAGGCAGAGCAAGGATTTGCCGGTGATCGTTCTGTTCGCAGCTCATATGCCGCACATGTTGGCAAAGAGGCTGTCGTTACAGAAATTGTATCTTTTCCAGCAGGTTATAATCAGAATGAATATCTTGTGTATCTAACAGTAAAGGATACGGGAGAAAAATTGGTAGGACGCACGATGCGTGGTCAATTAGACGGTTTGGTGTTGACAGCTGATCTGGTGAACGCGAAAGAACAATTCTTAGGAAAGGTTGTTTACCCTAAGTTTAGAGAACTGTCAGGTGTATATGTACCCGGTACTAATTCAATGCCAGAGACGGTAGCAGTCGCGATAGGCAGTCCAGCTACAGTGGTTGATGTGTATACGGGCAATCAGAATCAAGAACCCATCTGGTTGATACTTTCTGTAAATGGCGAGAAGGCGATTTTACCTATCGCTTACAGTTGGACAAATATGCCAGTAAATTCTTGGACTCAGAATCCTCCTTGGCAAGATGCTTTATTTACAGAAGATCCAAGAGTTAGCTTTGGATGGTCCTTGGATACGTGGAACAAGATTGAAAGAGGTATTGTAGAGGAGGGTATGACCAAAGGACAAATTCGTCTTAGCTGGGGAAAACCTGTTAGTACAGAAGAGGATGATACCGTTTGGATATATGGAACCAAGAAACTTGGCTTTACCGGAGAGATATTGCACTCTATTGAAACGATAGAATAGGTCTTCCTAATTCTAAATAGGAAGTAGGAAGAAATAGGGGGAGTGGGGGATGGAAAAACGTAATAAATATTTTGAAAAGATTGAGGCCAATATAGCACAGTACAATGATAAATTAGCCGATCTGAAAACTAAAGTCGCTGAGGTTCAGTCAGAGCTGAAATCTGAATATCTGCTTCAAATGGACAATCTAGAAAAGAAGAGAGATGAGTTTGTTGTAAAATATGAGCAGTTAAAAGATACGAGTGGTCATGCGTGGGACGATGTAAAAGAAGGCACTGAAAAAGCATGGGCAGAGCTGGAGGAGTCAATTGAAAAGGCGGTATCTCGATTTAAGTAATTCAGATCACATAGAAAATTCCAGTAACAATTCATTAACGAAAGGGGTACGTTTCCCCTTTCGTTAATGAAACAAGGGAGGGGGCAAGTATGCTTTGGTTTTTAATTATTGGAATTATAGCAGGGTGGCTAGCTGGTAATCTCACAGATGGCAGGGGATTTGGTTTGGTTGGCAATTTGATTGTAGGTGTTATAGGATCTTTTGTTGGTGGTTTCTTGTTTAGCCTTTTAGGTTTAAGTGCTTATGGGACAATTGGAGAGATCATTACGGCAACGATAGGAGCAATTGTGTTATTGTGGATTATGGGATTTGTTCGGTAATGTTGCATAATCCAATCAGATTAAATGAGGGAGAGGTCCTAGCATTAGCTGCCTTGAGAAAGTATAGTGTGAGATAGTTGGCTGGTAAGCCGCTATCTCGCTTTTATATATCAATTTATAATCAAAAAGCAACTTTTAGCCTGCAGCCAGAAAAGGTATTGATCAGAACGTTATAGAAATCGCATAAATCATTATTGGGAAAGAAGATGATACAGATGCAGCGAAATCATACAATGATGCAATTTTTTGAATGGCATATAGAGGGAAATGGACAGCACTGGAATCGACTAAGAGAGCTTGTACCGGAGCTTAAAATGCGAGGAATTGATTCGGTATGGATTCCCCCAGCTACGAAAGCTCAATCAGTAGATGATCCAGGATATGGTGCTTATGATCTATATGATTTAGGCGAATTTGATCAAAAAGGAAGCGTTCGTACTAAATATGGAACAAAGGCCGAGCTGCAGGCGGCTATTGCCGCCTGCCAGGAACAGGGAGTTGCTCTTTATGCGGATGTAGTAATGAGTCATAAAGCAGGAGCTGATGAAAAAGAGATATTCCAAGTGATTGAAGTGAATGATCAAAATCGCAAAGAAGAAATCTCAGAGCCTTTTGATATTGAAGGCTGGACCAAGTTTACATTTCCAGGACGAGGTGATCAATATTCTTCTTTTCAATGGAGTTTCGAACATTTTAATGGTACAGACTATGATGCCAGAGAAAATCGTTCGGGAATTTTTCGTATTATTGGTGACGATAAATATTGGAATGATCATGTGGATCATGAATTTGGCAACTATGATTATTTAATGTTTGCGAATATCGATTATAATCACCCTGTAGTGAAAGAAGAAATGATTACATGGGGAAAATGGCTGGCAAATACGTTACAGTGTAATGGATTTCGCCTTGATGCAGTTAAGCATATCAGCCATGAATTTATTAATGAATTTGCAGCAAAACTCAAAGAAGAACGGGGTGATGAATTTTATCTGGTAGGGGAATTTTGGAATCCTGATTTAGCAGCTTGCCAACAGTTTTTAGAAAATGTAAATTATAAAATTGATTTGTTTGATGTATCTCTTCATTTTAAGTTAGAGGCTGCATCACATGGAGGTAAGGATTTCGATCTTAGAACAATTTTTGATGATACATTAGTAAAAAATCATCCCTTGAATGTTGTAACGTTTGTGGATAATCATGACTCTCAGCCTTTTGAGGCCCTTGCATCCTGGATAGAGGATTGGTTTAAGCAAAGCGCATATGCCCTGATACTTTTGCGGCAAGACGGCTATCCTTGTATCTTTTATGGAGATTATTATGGTATTGGAGGACATAAGGCAATACCAGGAAAGAAGGAAGCCCTTGACCCCTTGCTGTATGCTCGTTATCATAAAGCCTATGGTGAGCAGGAGGATTATTTTGACGACCCTCATATGATTGGGTGGGTTCGCCGAGGTGTAGAAGAGATTGCAAGGTCAGGCTGTGCTGTTATCATTACCAATGGCGATGAAAGTGAAAAACGTATGTTTGTTGGGGAAGAGCGGGCGGGGCAGATCTGGGTAGATTTGACGAATAGCAGAGATGAGCAAATTACAATTGAAGAGGATGGTTTTGCGACGTTTCCTGTAAACGGAGGCAGCGTATCGGTGTGGAGTCTACCAGAGCTGGATATTGAGTAATCAAAAAGAAAAGACTTGGCAGCGAGACCAAGTCTGAATTATATAGTATTTATTTAGGAGACACTACAGGTTTAACGAATGGGGATGGTATTGACATTCGGAACCGCTTTATCTTTCTTAGGTAATGTGATGATCAGGACACCGTCCTTGAATTCAGCATCTATTTGGTCTTCCTGAACATTACCGATGTAGAAAGAGCGTTGAAATTCTCCATAGCGGCGTTCTCTGCGCAGATAAGTATCTTGTTTGTTTTCCTCATTGTAATGACGCTTGGCAATGATGGTGAGATAGTTATTTGCGTATTGTAATGCAATGTCTTCTTTTTTGATACCTGGTAAATCAGCTTCAATTAAATAAGAATCTTCTACTTCTTTGAGATCGACACGAAAGTCGTTGCCGATTTTAGTTAGAGGAGCAAAAAAATCCTCTCTGAAGAAGTTATCAAATACTTGATTAAAGAAGTCCTCCCTTTTTTCTAATGGATGATTTTTGCCAAAAGGAACTAGATTGAACATACTTTTTTCCTCCTTACAAAGATATAATTTTTTAGTAACTGCCAGTAAGGGCAGTTATTCTTGCTTCTGATTCTATTATAGTCAAAAGGTCAAACCTTTTCAATGCCAGGGAAAATAGGTAATCATGAAAAAATAAAAG
>CAMKSY010000171.1 GCA_946415545.1 uncultured Pelosinus sp.
AAATTATATATTTGAAGTGTAATGAAGAAGAAGTTCTAAGAACGAAACCTACTGAAAACTTAGTAGGACTAAGTTTTCAGCAGATGCAGAAAATTTATGAAGGATGGGAATTTGAGAAATTTGATACGAATGAAGCAGTTATGAAATTAAAAGTTGATGGGTTTTGCCGTGAACATGCTAATAATATTTTCATCGGATTAAAAGACAACCAGGTTGCTGTTTTTTATGGAAGACCAGGTTATAAACCAATTGTGAAGGAGATAACTGCCATCCAGGTCAATAAGCTAATGCCACATGATATTGAAGAATTGGAAAAAGGGATGGTGGTACAATCGAAGGAAGAGCTACTACGAACGTTAGAAGGAATGCAGTCAAGATAAGGGGAAGAATCCCCTTATCTTTTTTATTGCTTCATTAGAAAGGAATCAAGCATGAACTTGTCGAATTTCTAATAGTTGACAAGGGAGGCTATATTAATGTTAGCATTAGGCATTGATCCAGGTACAGCAATTTGCGGATACGGGATTGTAAGTTTAGAAGGAAGTACGCTACGTGCGATAGATTATGGTGCCGTTCAAACGAGCCCTAAAATGAGTACGGAAGAACGTTTAGTAATTATTCATCATGAAATTGATGTACTCATAAGGAAGTATAAGCCTGATGTAGTAGGGGTAGAAATGCTATTTTTTAATAAAAATGTACGAACTGCCATAACAGTATCGCAAGCTAGGGGCGTTCTATTACTGGCAGTAGCTCAAAATACTACTAAATTAGCAGAATTTACCCCCTTACAGGTAAAACAAGCAGTCGTAGGATATGGTAAAGCTACTAAAGAGCAAGTCATTTATATGACACAGCGTTTACTGAATTTACCTTCGAAGCCACATCCCGATGATGTGGCAGATGCTTTAGCAATTGCGATTTGTACTACTCATTGTAGTAATATGAGACCAGAGCTGGTCTGTAATAACTTAGTAGACTCAAATAAGACTAATAATCGTGCTTATTTAAAAAAACGCTTAGGTATAAAATGCAATTCAGAAAATAAAGTGTGGGGAAATAAAGTATGATTGGTTATGTACGTGGAACTGTTTCACATTTAGCAGTAGATCATTGTTTTATTGATGTTCAAGGTATTGGATATCGAATCTTCATAGCACAATCTACTCGTCAAAGAATTACAATTGCTGCAGTAGTATCGTTGTTTACTTATATGTATGTGCGTGAAGATGCATTGATGTTATATGGTTTTTATACTCAAGATGAGTATGATTTATTTCTACAATTAACATCGATTTCAGGCATTGGACCTAAAGTAGCCATGGGAATTCTATCGGCAATTGATCCACAACAATTTCGTTTAGCGATAAGCCAAAAAAATATAGGAATTTTAACTAAATTACCAGGGGTGGGTAAAAAAACTGCTGAAAGAGTTATTCTTGAATTGAAAGATAAGATCGGATTAATTACTGAAGATGATTTAAATGGAGATCATATTTCTGGCGTAACAGCATCAACTGGCAATGTGCTCGAAGAGACATTACAAGCATTATTGGCGCTAGGATATAATCAGAATGAAATCATTCCCGTTCTTAAGAAAATAGAAAAGAATGGTCATTCGGTGGAAGAACTATTAAAGTTAGCCCTCAGGGAATTTGTGGGAGGTAATAGATAATCGTGGAAGAACGAATTATCGCTGGTAATGAACAGGATGCTGATACGTGGGAATATAGCCTTCGACCACGTCGTTTAAATGAATACATAGGTCAAGACAAAGTGAAAAATAATCTTTCAATATTTGTACAGGCTGCTCTGTCCCGAGAGGAAGCATTAGATCATGTCTTATTATATGGACCACCTGGCTTAGGAAAAACTACGTTAGCAGCTATAATAGCCAATGAGTTAGGTGTAAATTTTCGTGTAACATCTGGCCCTGCGATTGAACGAGCAGGAGATCTGGCAGCATTGCTTACAAATTTAGGGGAAAACGATGTTTTATTTATTGATGAAATTCATCGATTGTCAAGACATGTTGAAGAGGTCCTATATTCTGCTATGGAAGACTATGCTTTAGATATTATTATTGGCAAGGGACCTAGCGCTAGATCCATTCGTTTGGATTTGGCACCGTTTACGCTGATTGGCGCAACGACTCGTGCGGGAGCGTTAGCTGCTCCTTTGCGTGATCGGTTTGGCGTAATATCAAGACTGGAATATTATCGACCTGAAGAATTAGCTTGTATTGTGAGTCGTACAGCAGAAGTACTAAATGTAGAAATAGAAACTGGTGGAGCCTATGAAATTGCAAAGAGGTCTAGAGGAACACCACGTATTGCAAATCGGTTATTAAAAAGGGTAAGAGATTTTGCTCAAATTGCTGGAAATGGAATCATTACTGATGTTACAGCTGATAAGGCATTGGCAATGTTAGAAGTTGATAAATGCGGACTTGACAAAACAGACCGCAATATGTTGTCAGCAATCATACAGAATTTTAAAGGTGGTCCAGTCGGTCTGGATACGTTAGCTGCTATTATTAGTGAGGAAAATGATACAATTGAAGATGTATATGAACCTTTTTTGCTTCAAATGGGTTTTTTGCAACGAACTCCTCGAGGCAGAGTTGCTACACAGAAAGCATATGAACATTTAGGCATAGTATATAAGGCAGATGAACAAGGTAATTTATTATAAGCTGAAAGGAGTGCTATTTTGAATTGTAAATATGCTACAATTCTACTAGGAGTTTTATGTATGTTTTTTCTGGCAGGTACTGTGTATGCACAGACTCCGGAGAACATGATTCGAGTAGGTATTTGGTCAAATCAGCGTAATATTCTAGTATCAGCAGATGTTGATTATAAAATAATAAATATTGATAAAAATCAAACGTTGGGACGTTTTTCTGCTAATGAGAAAGCGACTATCGCTTATAACGGGAATGAATTCATCTTAAATGGAAAGAAGATAGATGCTGTTAGGATAAGTATCTTAAAATTAAAAAATGATGATGCATATTCAATTGAGGTTAATAATAAAAAATACCGAGGTGATATTAACATTCATATTACCAATGGAAAGAGTGGAATGACAGTTGTTAATATATTATCGGTTGAGAAATATTTATATGGTGTGATCGCAAAAGAAATTTCTCCAAATTGGTCCTTGGAAGCAGTTAAGGCACAAGCTGTAGCAGCTCGTACATATGCTTTTTATAGCAGAAATAAGCATCAAAATGATGGCTATGATGTTTGCCCTACAACAGATTGTCAAGTTTATGGAGGTCGTGAAGGGGAAGTCCCTCGGGGTATAAAGGCAGTCGATGATACTGTAGATCAAGTAATCTTATATAAAGACAAGCTTATTCCAGCTTATTTTCATAGCAGTTCTGGTGGTTACACAGAAAATAGTGAAAATATATGGGGAACCTATTTGCCATATTTGCGTGGCGTAGTTGATTATGATCAAGGATCACCTCACTATAAATGGGAAAAACAGTTCACGCCTAATGAATTAAGAGAATTATTAATTAAAGCTGGATACAATATTGGAACTATACAAGCAATTGGCATTTCGCCTCTTGCTATCCAACCGATGGATACTACCGACCGAGGCGTTTCCGGAAGAGTAAAGAACATACGTTTTATTGGTGCGAATGGAACCATTCAGTTGACTGGTGAAAAGCTGCGTACGATATTGTCTTTAAAGAGTTCCTTATTTGACGTTCATATCATGCTGCCAGTACAAAAAAGTATTGAATTTGAAATTTCAGACGGTATAGGTAATGTGGGTAATAAGAAAGTTGAAATAAATTTACCACCAACAAGTGAAAAGGGTTATTTTACAGATAAAGAAGATCTACATCGTATTAGTGGCCGACCGAATGAGATCATCTCAATTTCAGGGTTTGGTTGGGGACATGGCCTTGGCTTATCTCAATGGGGAGCTAAGGTCATGGCAGAGAAAGGTCCTCAGAATGATCCTACATATTTTAAAGAGATATTGAAACACTATTATCAGGGTGTTGAGGTTAGAAAGTTACCTAAAGGAGCTTAGTAAACATGTTGTTATCTGAATTTGATTATTTTTTACCAGAAGAATTAATTGCTCAACATCCTTGCGAGCCTCGCGATCATTCTCGCTTATTGACGTTGGACAAACATACAGGTGCTATTTCCCACCACTATTTTTTTGATTTGCTACAATACCTAAATGCAGGTGATACTCTTGTTTTTAATGATACTAGAGTGATTCCAGCTAGGTTAATAGGTGCTAAAGCCAATACGGGAGGTAAAGTAGAAGTTTTTTTATTAAATCGTAAATCCGAAAGTGATTGGGAAGCATTGGTGAAACCAGGCAAGAAAGCTAGACCTGGTGCGGTCATTATCTTTAGTGAGCGATTGTCTTGTGAAATACTCGAATCAACTGATTTTGGCGGTCGTATTGTGCGCTTTAGATATGAAGGTATTTTTGAAGAAATTCTAGACGAGCTTGGAGAAACGCCCTTACCTCCTTATATCACAGAGCAATTAGCGGATAAGGAACGATATCAAACTGTATATGCTCGTGAGCGCGGATCGGCAGCTGCGCCAACGGCAGGTTTGCATTTTACGACCGATTTAATGAAACGCATAGAAGAAAAGGGAATCCACCTAGCATTTGTGACCCTACATGTTGGTTTAGGTACTTTTCGCCCGGTGAATACTGATAATATTACCGATCATGTAATGCATCGGGAATATTATTCAGTATCGCCTGAGGCGGCAGAACTGATTAATAGAACGAAGCAGCAAGGCGGTAGGATTATTGCAGTCGGTACCACAGCGATCCGTACATTGGAGACCGCTACGACAAACGGAATGCTGGAAGCTAAAAGCGGATGGACTGAAATTTTTATTTATCCAGGTTATGAATTTAAAATAGTTGATGCTGCAGTAACTAACTTTCATTTACCGAAGTCTACCTTATTAATGTTAATTAGCGCTTTAGCTGGACAGCAAAAAGTTCTTGCTGCTTATAGGGAAGCTGTTAAGCAAGGGTATAAATTCTTTAGTTTCGGCGATGCCATGTTAATTATATAAAAGATTGTTTTACTTTTGCCACGGAAGTGGCATTGTATTTTTGTGGATGCTAGTAAATAAATTATTTTACTAGAATAAGAATTATTTTAATGGAATCTAGGGGGATTAAAATGTCAGTAACGTATGAACTAATTAAAAAATGTCCAAAAACAGGAGCGCGAGCAGGGCGCTTGCATACACCTCATGGCACCTTTGACACACCTATTTTTATGCCTGTTGGTACTCAAGCGACTGTAAAGGCAATGTCACCTGATGAATTAAAAGATATGGGTGCCGGAATCATCCTAAGTAATACTTATCATTTGTATCTAAGACCTGGGCATGAATTAGTGGCAGAGGCAGGGGGTTTACATAAATTTATGAATTGGGATCGAGGAATCCTAACAGATAGTGGTGGATTTCAAGTCTTTAGTCTAGGGGCACTACGCAAGATTACTGAAGAAGGTGTTACTTTTCGGTCTCATATTGATGGTTCTAAACAATTTTTATCTCCAGAGAAAGCCACTGAGGTGCAAATGGCATTAGGATCTGATATTATTATGGCTTTTGATGAATGTGTTCCATTTCCTGCTGAGCATGACTATGCCCGAAAATCTACGGAACGAACTACGCGCTGGGCTGAGCGGTGTCGAAAGACTCACACTAGAGCTGATCAAGCCTTATTTGGGATTGTACAAGGTGGTATGTATAAGGATTTAAGAACTATGAGTGCTAATGATTTGGTTTCTTTAGATTTTCCTGGCTATGCTGTTGGAGGCTTAAGTGTTGGTGAACCTAAACCGTTAATGTATGAAATGTTAGAGCATACAGTACCGTTATTGCCTGAAAGAAAGCCTCGTTATTTAATGGGGGTTGGAACGCCGGACTGCTTGGTAGAAGGGGTTATGCATGGTATTGACATGTTTGATTGTGTCTTTCCTACTCGAGTAGCTCGTAATGGTACCGTTATGACCAATTGGGGACGACTTGTTGTTAAGAATGCTGAATATGCAAGGGATTTTAGACCCCTTGATGACCAATGCAGTTGTTACGCTTGCCGGAATTTCTCAAGAGCTTACATTCGGCATTTATTTAAAACCGATGAAATCTTTGGCTTAAGACTTACAACCATTCATAATTTACACTTCTTATTAAACTTTATGCGTAAGATGCGTACAGCTATTTTAGAAGATCGTTTTCTAGATTTCAGACAAGAGTTCTTGGCACAATATAGTCGATAAAGAGGATTTAAGTGCTTGATGTGGAATATAATACTAGTAATATAATAGTATTATAAAAATAAGGAGGTGAGTTATATGCCAGAATTATCACAAGAAATGATGCAGACGCTAGCGGCTTATGGGCCGATTGTTTTGATGGCGCTCGTTTTTTACTTTATATTGTACCGTCCTCAGAAGAAACAACAGCAACAACGTGCAGAAATGTTAAATAGCTTAAAGAAAGGTGACCGTGTAATTGCTGCAGGTGGTATGTATGGTACAATTGTAGCGTTAGATGCTAAAAAAGTGACTTTAAAAGTTTCAGAAAAAGTTGAAATCGATTTTTTACGCTCGGCAATCCAATCATACCAAAATGATCCTAAAAACGGATAGGAATTATGGCTTCTCAGGCGTATACTGGATAATAAGGTAAGGTAGTAAAATGAAACATAATAGTCATAACAAGACTAATTTACGAACAGAATTATTATTAAGAAGACGTACGCTAGATAAAGGCATGATTGCTGCTCAAAGTGATAATATGGCTAAACATTTATTTGCGTGGCCATATTATCAGCAAGCTAAAGTTATAATGTCGTTTTTGTCTATGTATGATGAACCACAAATGATAAAAATTATTGAAGGTTCTTGGTCAAAAGGGAAAATGGTTTGTGTACCACATATGAGAAAAGAATTCGGTGTGATGGATGCTGCTGTAATAGATAATTGGAATAATTTAGTCAAAGGGCGTTTTAATTTATTGGTGCCTGATCCTGCAACTCTTACGATCATAAATCCAGAGCTAATTGATTTAATCATTGTTCCAGGCGTGGGGTTTGATCATTCTGGCAACCGATTAGGAATGGGGGCTGGATACTATGATCGCTTTATTCCTCAAGCTCCTCAGGCCATATTGATTGGTGCTGTATGGTCTTCACACATTATAGATAGTGTTCCGCATAACGATTATGATAAGCCTGTACATTTTTTGTTGAATGAAGATAAAATCTTAAAGTGTAATATAGATAATGAATAGTGGAACTATATAGTTATCAATAATGGTATTTCAGGCAAGATATGAAATATAACAGTGGCAGAAGGACCACATAGTGGTATTTCTGCCACTGTTATATTTGCGCAGCCAAAAATTATGTTTAGTATTCGCCTAAAGCCGTAAAAAAGGAATCTCTAGCAAAAGGCATATCTGAAAGTGAAAAAGTGCATAATATAAAAAATGAATATCAAGTTATACCCTAAGGATCTAATTTTGTAGTTTGGATACAGCAACAATAATGCACATTAGGGTACAGACATAATGTATGAATGGCAAATCTCGAAAGTGACTTAAGTGCTGTTTAATAAATGCCAGAGTATACTGGAGGGAAATTATAATGTCAAAAATAACTGTCGAAGACCTAAAGAAAGATCATGAAATATCTGTATATCTTGCATGCAGTACAAAGTATCTTGGCCACTTAGGCTTTACGGAACATGGTAAGCGCCATGCATCAATTATATCCGATCGAGCTTTTCATGTGTTAGAGGATTTGGGGTATGAAGAACGAGAATGTCAATTGGCAGCAATAGCCGGGTATATACATGATATTGGAAATATGATTAATCGCTATAATCATGGTGCAACAGGTGCAGTCATGGCCTATAATGTAATATCACGATTAGGAATTCCGCCAGAAGAAATTGCATTAGTTATTTCAGCAATTGGAAATCATGAAGAAGAAAGAGGCAATGCAATTAATCCAGTGGCTGCTGCGTTAATTTTGGCAGATAAGTCAGATGTACACCGCAGTAGAGTGACGAATAAGGATTTTGCTACATTTGAAATACATGATAGAGTAAATTACGCGGCTAATAGCAGTAAATTGGTAGTTGACAAACATTTACGCAGAATTGCTTTGGAAATCGTTATCGATACGAATATTTGTCCAGTAATGGAATATTTTGAGATTTTTTTAGCTCGAATGATTATGTGTCGTAGAGCGGCAGATTTTTTAAATTGTCAATTTAGTTTAGTCATTAACAATAACCAGCTGCTATAAAGGTGTGCTGGCATTACGTTGACATTTTTATGGCATAGCAGATATAATTAAATCTGTGGAAAAACTTGACTTTTACTAAGTTTTAGCTAGAATGAAAAACTTAGTAATTGTACTTATTTGAATTAGAGAAGAAGAGAATGGGGGAGACGTTTTTGAGAGTGGGGAATGTGGCCAAGTTTTTGATTGTAGTTGCTGCGATTGTATTAGGTTTTAGTTATTTTATTTCACCTTTAACTACTTCAATTAAGCAAGGTCTGGATTTGCAAGGCGGTACACATGTAGTACTAGAAGCTGTTGATACTCCAGAAGCAAAAGTAGATGAAGATGCTGTTCGACGGGTTGTTAAAATTA
>CAMKSY010000172.1 GCA_946415545.1 uncultured Pelosinus sp.
CGAGGAAAGATCGCCATGATCGCGCTTGTAGCAATCCCCATTGTCGCAACTTGCCCCCATGCAGCCAGTGTTCCTAAGGCTTTGAAATTCCCCATGATGCCGATAAAGATACCCAGCAATAAACCAAGAGAAACAGGTTCACCAAAAAAGCCTAATTTTTTTTGCAGTTCCTCTGGACTCAATTTAATTTTGTTTAAACCAAATGCATTCAATATCGGATCAAAGGCTACTGTAAACAGTGCCGCCTCAATATTATGCATAGCAATAATGGTACAATTGGGGTATTTATAATAGGTTGACCAACGCTTGGCGATAAGCTCTGCGATGAGCAGACTATACATATTCAATAAAATCATACAACCTAATGATAGGATCATATTCTTAGTTACCATATAAATCATTGAGCCCCATACCATGTAGGAGTAATTATTCCATAAGTCACCAGGCTGAAATACATCCGTCCATCTAGTGAGAAATAGTACCGTCTGTACTAATAATCCAACTCCTAAGAAAATCATGCCTGCTTCGGTAGAGTAAGCTACCAATGCGGTAGCCTGCCAGCCTACATCAAATACAGGAAGTTGAATCCCCGTATTTTCTACCATGCTTTTGACTACGGGTGTAATGATTGGTGTAAATGCATTCAGCAGAAGTGTAAACCCTTCTAACCCGACTCCAGCATATAAGGCAGAAAAGAAAGCTTTTTTATTATTCACTTTTAATATTTTGGAAATAATAAAAATGATAACTGGAACGAATACAGGTGATCCAAATGTCTGAAAAACTTCTTTTAAGGTTTCAAAAAACACATTGATTTCCCCCTTTAACTTTATTATCTTATGATTTACTTTCGATTTCTTTGATGACTCGCATAACCTCTTCTAAGAATTCATCCTCGCCAAAACCAGTCAAAAAACCGACGGCATCAATAGTAGGAACAGGGTAACTGCCCTTTGGCAGCGGACTTGTATGAGTAATAAAATCATAATTACCGCCTTCGGATAATTGCAGCGCCTCCGTCGGCTTTGCCTCTGTCGCCGTAATTTTGATCCCTTTTTCCTCCATTGCTTCCTTTAATTTTTCAGCGATCATCGACGAAGTAACTGTACCTGAACCACACACTGATAGTACATTAAACTTTCTCATTTCATTGCTCCTTTCTAACTCTTGACTTTATTACATTGCCTTGGCTTACTGATCAAGGCAACTTAATAACTCTGAAATCTCTTCTTTAGAACGGGCATCCCGAACTTTGATCAGGAGTTCTTTATTTTGAAAAACAGCCATTAGATTTTTTAGTAATTGAATTTGTAAGTTGGGATCTTTCACAGCTAATAAGAATACGACTTCTACATTTAATTTTTCTTCCGGATTTACCATCGAATGAAATACAGATGGTTTTTTCAATGTTGTTATGGCAATATTCGATTGATTCACATGACCTGAATCCGTATGAGGTATCGCTACACAAAAATCACCAATAGGAAGCCCTGTAGGAAGATTCCTTTCTCTTTCCAGTACCGCGTCAATGTAACTATCCTTCACATAGCCTTTCGATAACATTAAGGCTCCTAAATTTTGAATAATTTCATTTGAAGTTTCTGCTTCCATATGTAACACAACTAAATCCAAATCCAGCATAATCTGAAACCACTCCTTAAATTAAATATCTATTTGTTTATAAAAATTAAGAATCTGTTTTTACCATTTTTTTCGTTATTCTTTCATTTTTGAATAAAGCATTTCTTTAAATCGGCTCATATCCCTTATCACTTTCCAGTTCTCTATAAAATCCAGATTCAAAAAAGGTTTTAAAAGGCTTTTTACAATTTTTTTATCGTTAATTTTAAAAGCAGGTAAGCATACAACATCTACATAACCTCTACCCCACGCAATAGGCTCTTTTAATTTAGCAACCACAATCGCCGATTTCATAACGATATGAGAGTCACCATGAGGAACAGCAATTCCCCCTTTTAAAAAGGTAGGTGACATTTCTTCACGCTGCATGACAGATTCCAGAAATTCTTTTTTTACATAGCCTTTATTAATCAGTAACAGGCACATTACTTCGATTAGCTCTTTTTGGGAGCATCTATCAGATTCAAAAACAAGTAAATCTTCTTCTGGAAAATCCACCCTTATATTTGTTGTATTTAAAAATAGCTCAAGCTCTCGTATACCACTCTCAAGCAAGCGAGGTTCATATACGACAAAGTTGATTCCTTCAATTTCCGGATTAATGGTTCCGATGATTGCCAATACTTTATATTTCTCTTGAATCTCCTTTATCTTATCTTTTAAATGCTCATCCATGATGCCCATTTGCACCACGGTAACATTGGCATATTTTTTTTCAATCGCCTGTCTAATGTGTCGGGCCGTGCCTTCACCAGTAAGACACAAGGCAATTAACGCCATTGGTTTGCTGGTTTCTCCTATACTCAATAAAGGATAGTTATAGCGTGTCTTCACCAAACTAGAATAGATTTGAGTCAAATTATTTTCAGAGATGGATGCCTTACGTACCGCTTCTATTACCGTAAGTAAATCTACCCGGTCAAGAGTCTTGGTCGGTATCCCCAGCTTATCGGTAACCATCTTACCAATATCCACAAGGGAACCCATGTCAACTAAAAACAAGATACCTCTTCCTTCATCCACAATTCTTGAAATACCAATAATCTTTTCATAGATTACAGACGGACTTTCATCTAGCGGCATATCAATTGCAATGGGAAAATTCACATTCAGCAATGCTCTCACTACGTTGATAATTTCTGTAGCAATTCGCCCATGAGATACTACGATAACACCTACCCTGTTTTGAGGCAGCTTATTTTGTAGAGCTGCTTTCACGTACATGGCAATAAAACCAATTTCATCTTCTGGTATTTCTACTTTCTTCAATTCCTGCAGCCAGGCAGCAACTTGAATGGCAATTTCATATTCTTTAATAAAATCTTTTTTTATTTTTGCTAAATTGATATTTATAATTTGCTGTTTCAATCGGACTCTTTTGATGGTTTCATTCAAATGGATGGCTAAATAGATAAAGATATTTTCATTAATGTCATTTTGCATATGCTCATTTAGTAATAGCAGTCTAACTTTTTTCACCAAGTCAATAATATCTTTGTCCACTATATTTACTAGTTCATTTAAAGAGTAGTATTTGTGATTGCTTGTAGATCTGGGTTCAAGATTGCTAAATTTATTGATAATAAAAGTCCATAATATTTCCTCTACTTCCGAAAAATCGATATGCAGCTTGGTTAATTCATAATATTTCTTCTCAATCTGACGATAGAAATCTTCTGGCAGCAAACTTTCGCCATCTTGATTTCGTTTCATTATATTCACGTGATTTTTGACAAAGGGGATAAACAACATATCTTGTATATAATTTCTGATTTCTAAGATATTAATATCTTCTAAAATAAAATCATGCTGGATGCTGTTTGTTTCCAATATATCTTCATACCCGATGCTGATAATATCTTGATCCTTTCCTATATTTTTCATAAAGGCTCTGGCACAAACCACTTGAATTGTACTTTTTAATTGACCAATGTTACCACTAAATCGTTTTAATGTTAAAATTTCGATTACTTTCGACTGCACAAAAATTTTCATGTTAATCCGATTGCATTCCTGTTGAAGAAACTCATAGATAATCTCAACTTTTTCTACAAAAACCCGTTCATGCAAAGACGGGATGGTAATGATCATGGGTATACGTCTTCTGAAGCTTAACAGCAGGCTTGATTCCAGATTTTCGGTAGTAGCACCAATAAACATGATTTTTACTTTTCTTTCATCCCTGGTTTCACCTAATCTTCTGAATTGCCCCCGATCTAATATTGAAAAAAGAATTTCTTGGCCTTTTGGCGGCAGCCTATGTATTTCATCTAAGAATAAAATACCGTTATTGGCATGCTCTACCAGCCCCTCCGTATCATTATCAGCACCGGTAAAAGCACCCTTTTTGTAGCCATATAAAAGCGACAATAATAGCTGGGGATTATCACTGTAATCGGCACAGTTAAAAACGATAAAAGGTACATGATCGGCTATGATTTGCTGCTGCTTTGCAAAATGATACATACATTCAGCAAACTGCGTTTTGCCTACGCCACTTTCCCCGATAATCAGCGTAGACAGTCCGAAGGGAGGATATAAGATTGCTGATTTTGATTGTGTAATACTTTGCTCCAAGCTGCCACCATGACCCACCAATTTTGAAAAAGGATCTTGCAATACGTGGGTCTCCACTTGTACCTGAAACTCCTCACTATTTACTTCGCTAAAGAATTCTTCGACTACATGTCTGGATATATCAAAACCAGACTCCATTAGCCTTTTCGTAAGTTCAGCAATGTTTAACTTTCCATTTTCCGCTATGATTCTTTCCATTGCTTTTTTCAAATGAGGTCGACGACGTTCTCTTGAATTGCCGATCCCTAACTCTTTGCGCAATATCGTAATTTGTTCCCGTGTGGTAGATAGCATTTTCCCTAATTTTGAATCTGTAAATGGCTCTTTTCCATTTTCCGTTTTAATAATGCTTAGCATCTTTTCCTTTACATCCATTACAAAACCCCTCTTCTGCTTATATAATACGCAAGTCCCGTGCCATACAAAAAATGATTTTATACATCCCTGTAATCAATATTTTTCCTGTGCTCAAGTAATTTTTTACCTTTTTCTGAAAATTTTGTACATTATTCACAGCTAAAAGCTGTAAATGTATACGAAATCTTCATCCACCACAATTCTTTTATTATACTTTCTAGACTATTAAAGAAACTCATAAAAATTCCATATACTGGATAGACAATTGCCCCAAACACATTATATAACGATTTTCATGAGTCTTATATATGGAAATATAAAAACACTTTTTGGCTTTCTCTATGCCCTTGGTATAGATCCCGTATTCATCCATCTTTCGGTCTAATGCACGAATAAAGGAGCTGCCTCACCACGATTTTTAAAAATCGCAGCAAAGCAGCTCCTTGATCCTTATTTAATTTTATGAAAAATAAATGTTATATTGATAAGATCTGAGATAAATTATACATTTCATGGTCAAATTCTTTTCTTTCGGTAAGTGCCTTCATCATATCAATATCAATTAGACGATTATCTTTTATGCCAATTGCACGATTGGATCTTCCTTCAATTAATAGAGTAACAGCCTTAGCTCCCATTTTACTTGCTAAAATTCGATCAAAAGCCGTTGGAACTCCCCCACGCTGTAAATATCCAAGTACTGTGACTCGTGACTCAATACCCGTAATTGCAAATATCTCTTTTTGCAGCTCTACAGCGGACTCCCTTCCCTCAGCTAATATTATAATACTGTGAGCTTTCCCCCGTTTTTTTCCCTGCAGCATTTTCTCACAGATTTTAGTAGCTTCATATTTTTCTTCTGGAACTAAGATGCTTTCCGCTCCTCCAGCAAGACCAGCATAAAGAGCAATATCCCCGCAGCACCTTCCCATGACTTCAATAATCGTTACTTTCTCATGAGACATGGATGTATCTCTTATTTTACTAATGGAATCAAGTACCGTATTGACTGCCGTATCAAAACCAATTGTGTAATCGGTGTATGCTAAATCATTGTCAATCGTGCCTGGAATTCCTACAACTTTTATACCAGTCTGGCTAATTTTATTGGCTCCCTGAAAAGAGCCATCTCCACCAATTACAATCAACCCATCAATTTCATTTTTTTCTAATATACCAATTGCTTCGTTGATACCAGCTTGAGTTCTCATTTTTTCACATCTTGAGGTTTTAAGAACAGTTCCGCCTCTGTGAATAATATCTCCCACAGATGCAATGTGCATTTCTTTAATCTCACCATCTAAAAGCCCCGTGTAACCTCTTTGAATTCCAACGACCTTGAGATCGTTATATATGGCAGTTCTCACAATGGCTCGAATAGCGGCATTCATGCCCGGGGCATCCCCTCCACTAGTTAATACTCCTATCTTTTTCATAAGTTAAATCCCCTTTTCCATCTATGCTTCAAATTGATATCGTATTCTTCGCAAACTAATAATTAGAACCACAAAGATGCAAGCCGCAAATGCGGCACACAAAGGAGCTCCAACATAGCTCTTTGCATCTTTGTGGTTCATTTTTAAATTTACTTTTTGTTATTTACTATCTTTTGTGCCATATCATAAATATGATCAACCGTTAATCCATATTTAGTTAACAACTCTTCTGGTTTTCCTGATTCGCCAAAGGTATCATTCATACCGATTTTTACGACTGGTACCGGATAATGCGTTGACAGTACATCACAAACTGCGCTGCCCAGACCGCCAATCACAGAATGCTCTTCTACGGTTAGAATTCGCTTTGTTTCTTTTGCCGCTTGAATAATCAGTTCCTCATCAATGGGCTTAATCGTTGAGATATTAATTACTCGAGCAGAAATGCCCTCTTGTTTTAAAAGTTCTGCAGCTTTTAAACATTTACTAATCATTAGCCCCATACCGATAATGGTAATATCCTTACCATCCTTTAGGACATTTCCCTTACCGAAGGTAAAAGTATGATTTTCATCAAAAATCGGCGGCACTCCTAAACGCCCTAAACGCAGATAGACCGGACCATTAATATGAGCTGCTGCTCTAACTGCCTGCCTTGTTTCCACATCATCTGCAGGTACTATGATCTTCATGTTAGGTAAGGATCTCATAATGGCAATATCCTCAATGGACTGATGAGAGCCCCCATCTTCTCCCACTGTAATTCCTGCATGGGTTGCAGCAATTTTCACATTCAGCTTTGGGTAACAAATGGAATTTCTAATGATTTCAAAAGCTCTGCCTGTAGCAAAAACAGCAAAGGTACTGGCAAAAGGAATTTTTCCTGTAGTGGCGAGTCCTGCTGCCATTCCCATCAAATTCTGCTCGGCGATGCCTGCATTAATAAAGCGTTTTGGAAAGTGCTTTGCAAATCCTGCTGTCTTAGTGGATTTGGATAAATCCGCATCCAAGACCACAATATCTTTATTTTCTTTTCCCAATTCAATTAAAATATTTCCATAGGATTCTCTTGTAGCAATCATATTGTTTCCCCCTAGGTATTATTATCGACTATCGAATATTTCTTTCCAGTTCTTCAATGGCCTTAGCTCGTTCTGCCTCTGACGGGGCCACCCCATGCCAGCCTACTTGATTCTCCATGAAGGAAACACCTTTTCCCTTACTGGTTTTCGCAATAATTGCCGTTGGCCTTCCTTTGACTTCTTTTGCCTGTTTAAATGCTTTCTCAATATCTGTAAAGCAATGACCATCAATCTCTATTACATTCCAGCCAAAGCTTTCCCATTTTTCTTTTAATGGATTGACTTTCATAACCTCATCATTCGTCCCATCAATTTGTAGGCCATTATGATCAATGATCGCCACCAGATTATCCAATTTATAATGAGAAGCCGCCATGGCAGCTTCCCAAACGATTCCTTCTTGAAGCTCTCCATCACCTAGTAAGGTATAAATCCGATAGGATTTCTCATCAATTTTACCTCCTAATGCCACACCTACTGATGCAGAAAATCCTTGCCCCAATGACCCAGTTGACATTTCTACACCAGGAACTTTCAGCATATCAGGATGCCCCTGCAGAAAACTTCCCAGCTTTCTCAAGTTGCTCAATTCACTAACAGTAAAGAAGCCTTTCATAGCAAGAGTTCCATATAGTACTGGAGCTGCATGCCCTTTACTCAAGATAAACCGATCTCGATCCGGATTGCTTCTGTCTTCACTATCAACCTTCATTTCTTTAAAATATAGGTAGATCAAAAGATCAGCTGCCGATAAGGCTCCTCCCGGATGTCCTGATCCCGCTGCGGCTAACATATTGATAATATGGATTCGTAATTGATTTGCATATATTTTCATTGGCTCCATAAAAAAACCTCCCTATATAATTAATAGTCTCTTGGAAACAACTATCTATAACGACAAACAGGCAGAAAAATGAGCATAACGATAAGCGAAGGTTCGTTCAACGAAGCGTTAGCTATGCTCATCCTTTGCCTTAATAAGATTTTGGGGAAAACTACATTTACTATTGCTGCTTTCCAAGTTCATAATCAAGAATAAACTGTATCCTCTGGGCATGCTTACCTGCATCAAAGGATGCTGAAAGCCATTCCTTTGTAATCTCCAGTGCTAGTCCACTGCCGATTACTCTTTCTCCCATACATAATATATTAGAATCATTATGTGCTCTTGTAGCTTTAGCAGAAAAAGTATCGTGCACCACAGCAGCCCTAATCCCTTTTACCTTATTTGCCATAATTGACATTCCTATGCCGGTGCCACAAATTAGAATTCCTTTCCAATCATCATTACCAGCAACTTTTTCAGCTACACGCTTTGCAATCGGTCCGTAATTAATACTGTCTGCAGAATAAGCACCCACATCTTCCACTTCTATTTTTAATTCTTTTAACAGATTAATAACTTTTTCTTTGAGTGTAAAACCCGCATGATCACTGCCAATTATGACTTTTGTATTTTCCATCTCATTCTCGTCCCTTCTTTAACACTCTTTTCCCTCGGGAAAAACGATGACTTTACCAAAAAAGCTGTCACGTTTATATATTTTTTCAAACGTTTCGGGGATTTGCTCCAGAGAAATCCGATGCGTTACCAT
>CAMKSY010000173.1 GCA_946415545.1 uncultured Pelosinus sp.
GTATTGAAGGTGTGATTGTGGGCAAGGCCATTTATACAGGGAGTCTGAACCTTGCTGATGCCTTACGCCTGTTACGGGGAGAGTGAAATCATGTATACAAAAAGGATTATTCCCTGTTTGGATGTGAAAGATGGGAGAGTTGTTAAGGGGACTAATTTTGTAGGACTTAGAGATGCTGGTAACCCAGTGGAATTGGCATCTATCTACGATAGGGAACTTGCAGATGAGTTGATATTTTTAGATATTACAGCTTCTTGTGAGCAGAGAGATACTATGGTTCAGATGGTGGAGCAAACTGCATCTCAAGTGTTTATTCCTTTTACTGTAGGAGGCGGAATTCGAACCGTTGAAGACATTCGAAAAATGCTAAAAGCCGGTGCCGATAAGGTGTCCCTCAATACAGCAGCCATCAAAAAGCCAGAGTTAATTGCTGAAGGAGCAAAGCGATTTGGTCGTCAGTGCATTGTGTTGGCTGTTGACGCCAGACAAAGGAGTGAAGATGCATGGGAAGTGTATATTAATGGAGGACGCACTCCTACCGGGCTGGACGTGTTAACTTGGGTGAAACAGGCTACAGCGCTGGGAGCAGGTGAAATTCTCTTGACTAGTATGGATAAGGATGGAACGAAAGATGGATATGATATTAAACTGACCAGAGCTGTCTCGGAAGCTGTAGACGTACCTGTCATTGCATCCGGAGGAGCGGGCGAGCTGGTGCATTTTTATGATGTGCTTACTGAAGGTAAGGCTGATGCCGTATTAGCCGCTTCAATTTTTCACTTTGGACAATTTTCCGTTGGTCAGGTAAAACAATATCTAAAATCAAAAGGTATGGAGGTACGGCTATGATCAATATAGACAATATTAAATTTGATGATAATGGCTTAGTCCCAGCCATTATCCAACAGGAGAAAACCGGGACTGTTCTTATGCTGGCTTATATGAATAGAGAATCCTTACAAAAGACTATAGAAACAGGAGTTACCTGGTTTTTCAGTCGCAGTCGGAAAAGTTTATGGCAGAAAGGTGAAACTTCTGGACATGTGCAGAGGGTGCAGCAGATATATTATGATTGTGATGGTGATACTCTCTTGATTCAGGTTGAGCAAGTTGGGGTTGCCTGCCATGAAGGAACATTTTCTTGTTTTAGGCGTACACTAGACCAGCAGAGCGTGACAGATGAAGCAAGTGTAACGATATCTCCTGCTTATGGACAATCCGTGTCGACTATTTTACATGAATTATACCATGTAGTAAATGACCGTAAGAGCAATCCTAAAGCTGGATCTTATACCACATATCTCTTTGAGAAGGGGCAGGACAAAATCCTTAAAAAAGTTGGGGAAGAGGCAGCTGAAACCATCATCGCTTCTAAAAACAATAGTAAAGAAGAATTACTGTATGAAATGGCTGATCTTTGGTACCATTGCTTAGTTCTGTTAGCATATCATAATGTAAGTATCAGTGAGCTCTTGGAAGAGCTCCAGAAGAGAAGAAAATAATAAAACAATAAAACAACAATTTACCTTAGAGAAATAAGACTGCCAATCCTCATTGAGGCCTTAGGCAGTTTTATTTTCTAGGGAAATGGAAGCAGGAAGGATTTTTTTAAGAGGTGGTGAAAGAATAAATAAGAATATACTAAAAGCCTATATAAAATAAAGTATTCATAAAAAGTTAGAGGTGTAATCATGTTAAAATCCATTGGAAATGAATTTATGGTGCAAACCCGCTATGAAAATATGGAACAGAAAGAACCAAAGAGTATAGCACAGCCATTATTGCAAGATGCTTATAATGAAAAAAACAAGATCATTGATTTACCAATGCCAGAAGAAATTCCACCGATTTCAGTTGATTTTATGGCTCTGATTGAACTTAGATCCAGTGTACGTGATTATCAGAATGTGCCAATCAGTTTATTAGAACTATCTTATTTGTTATGGTGTACTCAAGGTGTTAAGCAAATATTAGGAAATCAGGCTACACTGCGAACTGTTCCATCAGCGGGTGCCCGTCATGCCTTCGAGACATATCTACTTATTCATCATGTCGAAGGAATTAAACCAGGTTTATATCGTTTCTTAGCCCTTGAACACAAATTAATAGACGTAAACTTGACTGAACACATTTCCTCGGAAATAACAAAGGCGTGTCTGGGGCAAAAATTTATTGCAAAGAGTGCAGTAACCTTTCTTTGGGCGGCACAAGCCAGTCGTATGAAATGGCGCTACGGGGAAAGAGGATATCGCTATTTGCATTTGGATGCAGGGCATGTTTGTCAGAATTTATACTTATCAGCACAAGTTGTAGGTTGCGGAGCATGTGCTGTTGCTGCCTTTGATGATAAGCAGCTAAATGATGTAATCGGACTTGATGGTGAGGAACAATTTATTATCTATGTAGCTGCAGTGGGCAAAAGATAGTCAGCAAAGCTTATTTGGGAAAACGGAAAAGTAGCAAAAGATGTCCAGTGAGAAACAAGGTTTCTTGCTGGATATTTTTTAAAATGACTCTGTTGTTCTTGTTTTTTGCACGTGAGATTTTTATAATAGAGATAGCTTGCAAAGGAAAGTAAGGTGGTGTATTCTTGTTATTTAATGGAAGTTTAAAGCTGCAAACAAAAATTATGCTGTTAACATTTACGGTAGTAGCTGCAGCTTTGCTGATTACCAATATATTAATATCCCAGAACATTGAATTTGATGCACAAAAGGGGACTGCCAGGAAAGCTGCGAGTGTAGCTCATCTGATCGTGAAATCTCCTCTTGTAATTGATGGGTTAGCACAAAATAAAAATATAGATGCTATGCAGGCTTATGCTAATGAAAGTGGAGTTGCTGCTGAAGTTGAATACATTGTAATTTTAGATATGCAGGGAATTCGTAAATCTCATCCAAATTTTGAAAAGATAGGTCAACAATTTGTTGGTGGGGATGAGGCGGACGCGCTAGCAGGCAAAGAATATGTTTCAGTGGCGAAGGGAACGTTAGGAGATGCCTTACGAGCATTTGTACCTGTTTTTACTCCGGAAGGAAAGCAGGTAGGGGTGGTAGTGGTTGGTGTCTTAATGGATAATATAAAAATATTAGAGAAAGGGACGCAAAAGGCATTATTCTTAGCAATTATAATTGGTATGATGATTGGTATAATCGGTGCGTATTTACTGTCAAAAAATGTGAAAAACATTTTGTTTGGTCTTGAGCCAGAGGCGATTGCTAATCGGTTGGAAGAGCGCAATGCTATGCTGCAGTCGGTATATGAAGGAATTCTTGCTGTCGACAGTCAAGGAATCATTACGTTGGTCAATGCTGAAACCATTCGCATATTAGGCTTGACAGGCATAGATGATAGTCCGGTAGGTAAATCCATTACAAACTATGTACCCAATACGAATTTACTTGATGTAATTGAATCTGGTGTGGCGCAAGTGGACCAAGAACAAGATTTTCATGGATCACCTGTTATTGCAAACTGCCTCCCTATGATTGTAAATGGAAAAGTGGTGGGAGCTATATCTACTTTTCGGGATAAGACAGAAGTGAAAGACCTTGCGGAGCAGCTTACAGGTGTTCAGGATTATGTAGATGCTCTTAGGGCACGGGCTCACGAATTTATGAATCAGTTGCATGTTATATTGGGATTAGTTAAATTGAAAAGTTACTCGCAATTAGCTAATTATATTAATAAAATTGCTTCTGAGCATGAAGAAGAAATTAGTTTCGTAACCAAACGTATTAGAGAACCTCTTCTTGCAGGCTTTATTCTAAGTAAGTTAAGCTTATCAAGAGAAAATAATGTGATGATGCACTTAGCGGAAGAGACTTATGTTCCGAAGCCTTGGAATAATGAAGTGATACATGAAATGGTAACGATTATTGGTAATCTGGTAGAGAATGCTTTTGATGCAGTAGCCAGCAGTCCATATAAAGAAATAGAACTGCATATGTATTATGATAAAGGGGTATTGTCGATTCACGTAAGTGATACAGGTGAGGGTATTTCGCCAGACGTGAGCAGTACTTTATTTGAGAAAGGCATATCCAGCAAGGAAGGGAACCGGGGGTTTGGTCTTCATCTAGTGCAGCGGAGTTTAGAACGTCTTGGAGGGACCATTGACTTTGATAGTAGACCAGGGGAAGGTACAATATTCATGGTAAATATTCCTTATGAAGTAAAGAAAGAGCATGAATAAAATCTTGAAAAAATCATTTCTTATAAAAGAAGCTATTTATTTAAGTTAGTTTTAATTTATTAAATATTTATAAGGTACAATTATTTTTTCATTACTTTATAATACTATTGTAGTTCCGAGAAAAGTAATGTTATATATATGAATACATATTTAAATGGGTGGAGGTGTATAAATATGACAAATCAAGAGGTGGTAAAGAAGCCGCACGTTGTAATTATTGGTGCTGGTTTCGGAGGTATTCGCACAGCAAGGGCGTTAGCAAAGCAGGATGTGAAAATTACTCTTATTGATAAGTATAATTATCATTTATTTCAGCCTTTATTATATCAAGTAGCAACTGCAGGCTTGTCAGTGGATGACATAGCTTATCCTGTCCGAGCCATTTTTAGAGAGCAAAAGAATGTGGACTTTCGCTTAGCGGAGGTATCGAGTGTAGATTTTAATAATAAAACAGTGATCATGAATACAGGCAATATTTCTTATGATTATCTGATAGTCGCAGTAGGTGGCATGACAAATTATTTTGGAATGAAAGCGATGGAGGTCAATGGCTTTGGCATGAAAACCTTAGATGAATCAGTTACAATTCGTAATCATGTACTGCGTATGTTCGAATTAGCTGCTCATGAAAAAGATGCCGACAAGCGTCGAGCCTTACTGACCTTTGTAATTGTAGGCGGCGGTCCTACTGGAGTGGAATCAGCAGGTGCATTATCAGAGCTTATTTATCATGTAATGATTCGGGAATATCATCATTTGAATTTTAAGGAAGTCCGTATTATGTTGGTTGAAGCTTCTGACAAGTTATTAGCGACTATGCCAGAAGAACTGAGGGAGGTTACTGTAGAAACCTTAATCCGAAAGCATGTGGAAGTGCGTATGTGTGTTCAGGTTACCGATTATGATGGAGAAAAAATGAGTCTGAAAGGTGGGGAAGTCATTCCAACCCACACTGTTGTTTGGGCAGCAGGAGTAAAAGCCAATGCTTTGATGGATACGTTAGATGTCGAACAAGCCAGTATGCGGCGAGCCATTGTGAATGATTTCTTACAACTGCCAAATCGTACCGAAGTGTTTGTAATTGGTGATGCTGCTCATTATGTACAAGGGGAACGACCTTTGCCTATGATAGCGCCTGTAGCGATTCAACAAGCTGATATTACAGCAAAAAATATAAGAAACTTAATTCGTGGCAAAGAACTTAAGAAGTTCGTGTACAAAGATGTAGGAAATATGGCAACAATTGGCCGTAATGCAGCTGTGGTGCATATGGGGGCATTCAAAACCCATGGATTTATTGCGTGGTCGGTTTGGTCTTTAGTGCATATTTTGCGTCTGATTGACTTTCGTAATCGAGCAGTTGTTTTTGTAAAATGGATGTGGGACTATCTCGTCTATGAAAGAGTAGTGCGTATCATTACTCGGCAATGAAAAGCATTCAGAAAATTGCAAGTATACAAATAGAATAGAGTATATTATAATTAATACACTGTAAGTTATAAGACTTGAACTTTTGCTTAGGGATTGAGATAAGCATAGGACAAGTCTTTCTGTTTGATAGAGGGAATATTTCTTTTCCTAGCAATAGCATAATAAGCTTAGGGGAACGCTTGATACAGAGCAACGATTATAAAATTTGTGGTTATGATCGTTGTATTCATGAGAAAATATATGTATTGTGGTAAAAGTGAGCGTTGAAAAGGGGAATTAGAATGATTAAGGTCCTAATTGTAGAAGACGATCCTATGGTTGCAGAATTGAATCGGCGTTATGTTGAGCGGGTAGAAGGCTTCTTGTTTTATGGTATCGTAAAAAATGGAGAAGAAGCCTTAGATACGTTGCGCGCAAAGAATATTGACTTGGTGTTATTAGATATTTTTATGCCGAATATGAATGGATTAGAGCTATTATCTGCTATTCGGCAGCAAGAGTATAGTGTGGATGTGATTGTAGTTTCTGCTGCGCGAGATAATCAAAGTATTCAAATGGCTCTTAGAAATGGTGCAGTGGATTATTTAATTAAACCTTTCGAGTTTGAACGGATGCAAACGGCATTGCTTAATTTTAAAAAACGTCTTCAATTAATAAGGGAGGCCTCTAATTTGTCGCAGAATCTTTTAGATCAGCAGATCTTTGCAAGACATTCCCAGATCGAAGGAGAGCTGCCTAAGGGATTAGATCGTAATACAATTAAGCGCGTGTGGGAGCATATACTAGAAAAAAAAGATGAGTTCACGGCAGAGGAAATGGCAAATCATGTAGGCTTATCACCTGTTTCGATTCGAAAATATCTTAAGTATTTCCAAAGCGTAGATTTGTTGCATGTGGAGATTAGCTATGGAGCCGTGGGAAGACCTGTATATCGATATCGTTGTAATCGTAACTGATACATTAGGAATGTGCATTAAGAAGGGAGACTATATATGGCAAAGGTAAATGATAAAAGAAGCATATGGCTAATAATCGTTATCGCATTAGTAATGACGACTTTATATATAAAGTTCTTTCATGATTCCAATGAACAGATTCCTCCCAAGCACAACCTTGAAAAAACGGGTGCTGGAGCGGTAGTCGATTTTACTGATGCAACTAAAAAAATACATACTGCTGTTGATTTGGTTTTGGGAAAAAATGGATTTTACATACGAGAAATGAAAGAGGTTACAAAAGAAGTTCCACGAAAGAATATTGAGGGAACCATTCGTTGGCATACAAGGCAATTGTTAATAACAGTTCCTCCAGAGACATCTGCTGAATCGATTAAAGAGATCTTTACATCTGCAGTGCATAATGCAGAGGGGCAAGTTTTTTCTTCTCAGCCAGATACTTATCAAGGAGCAGCTGTGGTTCGAATTGACATAGGTCTAAAAGATCAATTGGCAAAAGAAGAGGTTACGATCATTAGTGATCAGATTTATCTGACTCAAGGAAAGCCGCTTGGTCCAAAGACTGCAAATAATATTGACGTCAAGTATAATGGAAGTATCAAAGGCAGAATGGCGATCATTATTGATGATTTTGGTTATAACAAAGAATCCATTTCTGCATTTGCCGCATTGAATCGTCCAATTACATTTGCGATAATACCATATCGTCCATTTAGCAAAGAGGCGGCAGCAAAAGGCTTAAGCTCAGGGAATCAGGTTATTTTGCATCTGCCCATGGAACCATTATCGCAAAGTGCACAATCAGAAGCATTGACGGTTGCTGTCAATATGAGTGATGACGAAATTCAAAATATGGTAAAGCAAGCCATTCAATCCGTACCTGGAATCATTGGAGTGAATAATCATCAAGGATCGAGAGCTACAGCTGATCGACGAGTGATGAAGGAGGTGCTTGCTGTTTTAAAGGAAAATCATTTATTTTTTGTTGATAGTCGTACCAATAGTCAATCGATAGCAGCTGAGACCGCCAGACAGATGGGAATAAAAACAGGAGAAAATGAGTTGTTTCTTGACAATACAGACGAGGTAAGTGCTGTTAAAGCCAAGCTGCGAGCGGCGCAGGAGATGGCAATTAAACATAGTACAGTAACTGTTATCGGGCATGCCCGAATGAATACTGCTATAGCCGTAAAGGAAATGATACCGGAGCTTGAATCTCAAGGAATACAGCTAGTTTTTGTTTCTCAACTTCTGCAGTGAAAATAATTATCTTCATTTATAAATTTGTTATAAATGAAGAGCCAAAGAAAAAGCTTGCTAATTTAGATTTACCATGTTATTATTTAGTCAAGCACCATCCTTACAAGTGACTTAGGTAATGCAAAGAGTATTGGAATCCAGATTCCCAGTCTTAGCAGTTAGTTAGTCGGTTTGAGGTAGTGTTTTTTGTTTTAAAATTCCCATGTTGGTAAGATTAAGATTTGTAGAGTTACTTTCTGTTGGTAAAGGTTGATAAATGAGGTAGTTCGTCCTGAAAGGTTGATGTTGAGGTTTGTCTTTAGTAAAACACAATGTAAGGATGGTTGCTTTTTGAGAGAAGGTTAAAAACCTTCTCTCTTTATTTTTTTTGATACTTTTGGTGTTTTAGAGTTTAAATATAAGCGCCTATCAAAGAGTATTTTCCCTGGTAGGCGGGGCTATTATAAAATCGGAATCATCAAATAGCCGCTGTAAATTCATGAATTTATTGGCACAAATACAATATGAGTGCTTGACAGTTATGCCTAATTTCAGGTAATATATATGCAGGCACGATAATGATAATTGCTATCATTCTTAAAAGGGAGAGAACAATATGAGCAGGGTTCTGAGTGAGTTTTTGCCAGGAGAAAAAGGGACTGTTAAAAAAGTAACAGGCAATAGTATGATCAAAAGACGTATTATTGACATGGGTGTTGTAGCAGGGGCTGTAATAGAAGTCCAGAAATATGCACCTTTGGGAGATCCTATGGAAGTCAAAGTAAAAGGCTTTAATCTTTCTTTACGAAAAAAAGAAGCTGAAATGATAGAAATGGAAACAGCTT
>CAMKSY010000174.1 GCA_946415545.1 uncultured Pelosinus sp.
CTAGTTGGCATGCTTATTGCAATAATAAAAGACAGGAGGGTTAGATGTGAAAAATAAACTTCGCAGTATCCTTTTAAAAGAAAATAAAAAAGAACCCCTAACGGATCTGCAACTAGGTGAACGTTTATTAGTAAGCAGAGAGTATATGACGCTGCTGCGTAAGGAACTAAAGATTGCAGATTCTCGGGAACGAAAAAAGATCTATATTTGCGAGGAAATATCTCAGATATTACAAAAGAATGAGAATATCTCCTATCGTGAACTGACGAAGATGCTGCAAAATAGCGGATATAAATTATCACGCTACTTGGTAGTTAAATATTTAGAAGAAATCAGAGGTTCGCAAGGAAATAAGCAATTCATAGATGAGCTTTCGCTGCTGGAAGATGGTAATAAGAAGCAAGAAGAGAGTCGAGAAATCCAAGCCTTTCAAAATCTAATTGGTGGTAAAGGAAGTTTAGAAATACAAATACAGCAAGCTAAGGCTGCAGTGTTGTATCCACCCAATGGTTTACATTGCTTGATATTAGGGGAAACAGGTGTAGGCAAAAGCGAGTTGGCAGAGTCTATGTACAAGTTTTCTATTGAAAGCGGCAGACTGACTCAAGAATCTCCGTTTATTGTTTTTAACTGCGCTGATTACGCTGAAAACTCACAATTGCTAATATCTCATCTTTTTGGGAGCGTAAAAGGTGCTTATACGGGAGCAGCGCAAGATAAAAGAGGATTAATCGAGCAGGCAGACGGCGGAATCTTATTTTTAGATGAAGTACATCGCCTTACATCAGAAGGGCAAGAAATGCTGTTTCAACTCATAGACAAGGGGTGTTTTCGCAGGTTAGGAGAGTCTGATTTTACTAGAAGAGCAGTTGTACAGCTCATTGCCGCAACTACAGAGAATATTGAGACTTCCTTATTGGCAACTTTTAAAAGGCGTATTCCTATGATCATTGAGGTGCCGCCTCTAAGTAAACGACCCTTAGATGAAAGATTGAAATTAATCAAAAATTTCTTTGGCTACGAGTCAACGAGAATGAATGCACCAATTCATGTTGCGCTAGATGTAATGAAATCCTACCTGCTGTATGAGTGTTATGGGAATATTGGACAACTAAAGAGTGATATTCAAGTGGCTTGTGCCAAAAGTTTTTTAACTTACGTTATGGATAAAGAAGATTGCGTGAGAATTGATGTGAGAGATTTAAATCTTCATGTTAAGAAAGGACTTTTGAAAATTAAAAGTATGCGGGATGAAATTGAAAATCTCGTATGGCAAGATTTTAGATTTAGTCCTAAAAAGTATAAAAAAATCGCTGAGCTTGAAAATGACATTTATAGTTTTCCAAAAGAGTTCTATAGCGATATCGAAAAAACGTATACCGAATATGTAAAGCAAGGGCTAAATACAGAGGAAATTAATCGTATTATCGGGATTGAGATTGAGCGAAAATTACAGAATGTTATTAAACATGTTAAGGATAATTTGCATCCATTGTCTCCTGATGAAATTGCTAAAGTTGTGGGAGTTGAAATTATTTCCCTTGTGGAAGAACTTCTTAAAATTGCTGAAATAACACTAGGAAAGATGGATCATTCCATATTCTATTGTTTAGCCATTCATTTGAATGCTACATTTCAACGTATTAAGCAGGGGCGGGAAATTATTAATCCCAACTTGGAAGAAATCAAAAGAAAATACAGTATTGAATACGCTGTAGCTCAAGAAATGATTGCACATATTGAAAAATACTATCGAATTCATTTACCTGAGGATGAAGTTGGTTTTATTGCACTCTACCTTAGAGGCAATAAGCAAGAAAAAGAGGGGAAGGTTGGTATCTTGGTCGTGACTCATGGGAATGTAAGCATTGGCATGCTGGAAATAGCCAATAAGCTGCTCAATATGAATCATGGCAAAGCAGTAGTCATGACCTTAGATGAGAGTCCTAGTGAAGTGTTAGAACGTTTGACTACAATCATCCAGGCAACCGATGAAGGTAAAGGCGTATTAATGCTAGTGGATATGGGATCGTTATTGACCTTTGGAGAAATTATCTCGGAAAGAACAGGTATCCAAATTGAGACGATTGATCGTGTAGATACAGTAATGGTCATCGAAGCTATTCGCAGAAGTATTTTACCCGGATCCCATATCAAAGATGTGGTGTATGCGGTAGAGAATTTAAATTATACCTTTAAGAAGACACGTGTGGATCATAAAGTTCTAAAACGGAAAAAAGCAATTATTACGGTTTGTTTGACTGGAGAAGGCGTAGCTCTTCAGTGCGGAAGTCATCTGAAAAAAATATTTGGTGAAAAATTAAATGACATAGAATTAATCCATATGGGGGTTATTGGAAAACGTGATCTCCACAAACAGATACAAGATACCATCAATACCTATGAAATCATTGCGATTATAGGCAGTATTGACCCCAAATACCACGGCATTCCTTTCTTATCGTTAGAAGCATTATTTAACGAATCAGGAAGAAATCAAATTATGAACTTAATTGAATGTAACAATCATTATCGTATGAAAAGTTACAGTGGTCTGATTCCTCATGTCGTACGAGAGGCAAAGTTTATCATGCTGCCAGAAGTAGGCGGGAAAGAAGAAGTGCTGCAGCGTATTTGTAACAACCTGTTAACAGAGGGTTATGTCAAAGAGGGATATTATGAGGCTGTCATGGAGCGAGAAAATATGGGAAGTTATGTAATCAATCAAGAAGTAGCTTTGCCCCATGCTGACAGCAGTTATGTAAATCATCCTGTAATTGTGATTGCCAAAGCAGCGGTGCCGATTTCTTGGGATCATGAGAATACAGTATCATTGATTTGTTTGTTGGCCCTAGATATCGATGGAAAAGATGGAGTACGGTTTTTATATAACAAATTTAAAAGTGAAAAATTTATTGCGCAAATGCAGCAAGCGAAATCAGAAGATGAAATTAGGGAGGCTCTATTACATGAATCATGTTAAATTTGATGAAACATTAGTAATAAGAAATATAGAAGGTAAAGATAGCTCGGATGTTCTAAAGCTTATGGCGGCCAACTTATATCAGAAAGGCTTTGTAAAAGAAAGTTATGCTGACGCCGTTATCGCAAGAGAGAAAAAATTTGCAACAGGGTTGCCAACCCAAGGCTGTGGTGTTGCCATACCTCATACAGATATCGAACACGTTAACCAGTCAGCCATTAGTGTTGGGATTCTAAAGGAACCTGTAGATTTTGGCATTATGGGTGAGGAGACAGAGAAAACTCCTGTAACATTAATTTTTATGCTGGCGATGCATGATAGTCACTCTCAGCTAACAATGCTGCAAAGTTTAATGGGAATCTTTCAAGATGAAGAGATTCTGCTATATTTAGCAAACGAAGAAAGCGAAGTGAAAATCAAAGAAGAGGTAAGTAAGCGACTTAATTTAAACAATGTGAAGGGAGGTGAATAAAGTGAGTGAAGTAAGAAAAGGAAAAAAAACGGTATTAGTAGCTTGTGGAACCGGTATTGCAACCTCTACTGTTGTATCTGATGCCATTGAGAAGATGGCTAAAGAACATAATATTCAAGTTGAAATTGTTCAATGTAAAGTGACAGAAGTTCCTGCATATGAATCACGGGCAAGTTTGCTTGTTACCACTACGATTGTTTCCAAAGAATATCCCTTCCCAATCATTAATGCAAGAGCTTTCTTAACTGGAATAGGATTAGATAAATTGAAAGAGCAGATCTTAGAAGAACTTAAGAAATAATAAAAAACTGAGGAGGTATTATTATGGATGTAGTTCAAATTTTTCAAGCCTTTCTAGGGCTAGGGCCAACTGTCATTCTGCCAGTTGCAGTTTTTTTGCTGGGAGTAGCATTTGGTCAGCCGGCAAGTAAAGCCTTTCGCTCCGGTTTGACGATTGGTGTAGGTTTTACGGGTATCTTTTTAGTGGTTGACTTACTGGTCTCGAATCTTGCGCCAGCAGCACAAGGGATGGTAGCAAGATTTGGAGTGCAGCTAAATATCATTGATATTGGCTGGCCAGGAGCTGCAAGTATAGCATGGGCATCTCCGATTGCAGCATTTGTTCTTCCATTAGGTTTATTGGTTAATGTCATTATGTTAGTTACCAAAACTACAAAAACAATGGATATTGATCTTTGGAATTATTGGCATTTCACTTTTATGGGAGCCTTTGTATATTCAGCAACTGGAAGCCTTGTACAAGGGTTAGTAGCAGCAGTTATTTTTGAAATTATTGTCTTAAAAATTGCTGACTGGACAGCACCAATGCTGGAAAAGTATTTTGATCTACCTGGTATTTCTGTTCCAACTGGTAGTACTGTATCCTATGCAATTGGTATTCCACTTGTAAAATTGGTACAGAAAATCCCCATCATCAAAGATTTACATGCAGATCCTGAAACAATTCAGAAAAGATTTGGGGTATTTGGTGAACCACTTTTCATGGGAGTATTTTTAGGGGTTGTACTAGGGGCACTAGCTGGATATCCAGCAGGTCAGACCATAAAAGTTGGTATAGCAATGGGCGGCGTTATGGTGTTAATGCCTCGAATGGTTAAGATCCTAATGGAAGGTCTTATCCCCCTTGCTGAATCTGCCCGGGAGTTCTTAAGCAAAAGATTTGGCGATAGAGATATTTATATCGGACTTGATGCTGCCGTTGCAATTGGGCATCCTTCCGTTATTGCAACTGCTTTAATTTTAGTTCCGATTACAATCCTCTTAGCGGTTGTCTTACCAGGAAATAATGTATTACCTTTTGGTGATTTAGCTACGATTCCCTTTATTGTCTGCTTTATTGTAGGGGCAGCTAGAGGTAACATCGTTCATTCAGTTCTTGTTGGGGCAGTTGTAATTGGGATGTCATTATACATGGCGACTGATGTTGCAGCATTCCATACGCAAATGGCAGTAGATGCTCATTTTAAAATGCCAGCAGGTGCAACGACGATTTCTAGTATTGACCAAGGTGGTAACGTAATTCACTATGTGATATACAAAATTTTCACATTATTTAATTAATATAGGCACGATTAATGTGACTCTTGTCTTGAGCTAACGTAATTATGATTCATGTAAGAAATGTTAGCTCAAGATGTCATCTAGCATAAAATCTAAAAACGAGGAGGAATAGGAATGCGCGCATTAGTTAAAACAGAATTAGGTCATGGGAATTTAGTTGTTCTTGAAAAAGAAGAACCCAAAGCCGGCAAGGATGAAGTGAAAATCTTAGTCAAATATGCAGGGATTTGCGGCTCTGATTTGCACACCTATGAAGGTAAGTACAAAGTAAAAGTTCCTGTAACATTAGGTCATGAATTTGCTGGAGAAGTCGTAGAAGTAGGAGAAAATGTAACCGATGTCCATGTGGGTGAGCGCGTGACTTCAGAAACTACATTTTATATATGTGGCAAATGTAAATATTGTAAATCCAAAAATTATAATTTATGTAAAGATCGTAAAGGTTTGGGAACACAGCAGGACGGTGCTTTTACTAAATACATCATAGCCAATAAAAACAGTATCCATAAACTGCCTGAAAATGTTGATTATTTATCTGCTTCTATTACCGAAGCATTAGCTTGTGCACACCATGCCGTAGCAAAGAGCAGCATTAAAAAAAATGATGTCGTTGTAGTATTAGGGCCTGGCCCAATTGGCTTACTTGTGGCTCAAATTGCCAAGACGTTTGATACAAAAGTCATTATAACAGGATTAACAAAAGACAAAAGCCGCTTAGATAAAGCAAAAGAATTGGGAATTGATATTGCCGTTGACATTCAGAATCAAGATATCAAGCAGATTGTAGACGAGCTTAGCGATGGATATGGTGCGGATATTGTATTCGAATGCACAGGGGCTCCGCCATCCGTAAATTTAGGTTTGGACATTCTCACGAAACAAGGTGAATATGTGCAGGTTGGAATTTTTCCAATGGCAGAAATTCTTACTGATTTTGAAAAAATTATTCAAAAAGAAATTAAAATAATGGGCTGCCGAAGCCAGAAACCAAGTGATTGGGAACCCTCCTTGCAGCTTATGAACAAAAACCTGGTGAATGCCAAAGCGCTAGTTTCACATCAATTCAATATTACAGAATGGGATAAAGCATATGAGACCATCAAAAAAGGGGACGCCATTAAAGTTGTGTTAACCGTTGAATAATAAGTATCCAAGTTTCGTAGCTGCAAAATAGTCTGATTCAGTTAGGCCTAACTGTTCAGGTAAAGTCTGTTACTGAGCTCAATAGCAATTTTTTATTTAAGCCATATAATTTTGAAAAAAATGATCCTTAAGTATGTCATATCGTACGGGTTGGATCTTATATAAATACGAAAAAAGCCTCTAATTACAAAAAATAAGTAGGTGATTGTAATGAAGCAAGAAGCCCTAATTCAGATGATTGACTATACCTTATTGAATCCTATTGCGACTAAAGAGCATATTCAGATATTTTGCCAAGAGACGATTACACATGGTTTTAAAACGGTATTTGTTAATCCGTGTTATGTCTCTTTCGCCAATCAGTTGCTGAAAGATCATAATGTTAAAGTAGGTGTACCCATTGGCTTTTCTTTAGGAGGTGCTACTACGAAAGTGAAAGTGGCAGAAACCATAGATGCCATAGAGAATGGTGCAAGAGAAATCGATATGCTGATTAATTTAGGAGCTTTAAAGTCCAAGGAATATAATGTTGTGAAATATGATATAGCGGAAGTTGTCAAAGCCTCTCAAGGCTTAGTTACTAAGGTGATTATAGAAACGGCACTTTTAACTCAGGAAGAGAAAAAGATTGCTTGTAATCTAATTATAGAAGCCGGAGCAGACTTTGTTAAAACCGCTACCGGGTTTAATGGCGGTGGAGCAACAGTAGAAGATGTTGAACTATTGCGATCCGTAGTTGGTAAAGATTTCGGCGTAAAAGCAGCTGGAGGAATCAAAACATACGATGATGCAATTAAGATTGTACAAGCTGGTGCAAATCGAATTGGAACAAGCAATGCAATAGCGATTATAACAGGCAAGGCTGGCTCTGGCGGATATTAATCCAAAAAATCTTTTCTATAACTAGCAGTAATGATCGCTGAGATTGGAGGTTTTATGGACATTATCATTTCTCCCTCTTTATTAGCAGCAGACATGGGGAATTTAGAGCAAGAATTAAAAACAGTAGAATCATGTGGTATTGATTCACTGCATATTGACGTGATGGATGGAACGTTTGTTCCCAATATAGCTTTTGGTCCAGATCAGGTGAGTATGCTTCGGCCCATAAGTACCATGCACTTTGACGTTCATATGATGGTTCAAAATCCAGACCGCTTTATCTCTGCCTTTGTGGATGCAGGGGCTGATTGTATTACTGTTCATGCCGAAGCTTGTACTCATTTGCACAGATCCATACAAGTGATCAAAAGCTTTGGCATGAAGGCTGGCGTGGCGTTAAATCCTGCTACTCCGATTGGAGCTCTTTCTCATATCTATGAGATGCTGGATTTAGTACTCATTATGACCGTAAATCCAGGTTACGGCGGTCAAAAGAATATCGCAGCAATGAATCAGAAGATAAAAGAACTTGCTGACGTGAAACGAGCAGGCGGTTATTCGTTTGAAATCCAAGTTGATGGCGGAATTAACTTGTCTACGATTCGTGATGTAATAGATGCAGGTGCAACGAATATTGTCATTGGGTCAGCTGCTTTTCAAAAAAATAAAACGAAACAAAATATAGAAGAATTTTTAAAAATAGTAAATGAGGTGACACTGTGAAAGGTGCAAAAATATATGGAATTCGAGATATAAGAGTAGAAGAGTGCCCTATTCCAGAAATTAAGACTCCAGAAGATGTAATTGTTAAAGTAAAAGCTGTGGGATTCTGCGGATCCGATATATCAAGATATGGGAAATTAGGACCACATACAGTAGGAGCCATATTTGGGCATGAACTTTCCGGGGAGATTGTAGAAATTGGCGGACAAGTTTCCAATGTAAAAGTAGGCGATGGCGTTGTTGTCTGCCCAACAATACCATGTTTCCACTGTGAATATTGCCAGTTGGGAAAATATTCAAAATGTGAAACACTGCAGGTAATTGGAGCAAAAGAAGATGGAGCCTTTGCCGAATATGTAAGGCTGCATTCCAGAAGTGTACTAAAAATGCCTGAAGGTCTAGATTTCGAGACAGCTTGCGGTATGGAACCAGCTTGTGTAGTAATGCACGGTTTTTATCGTACGAAGATTCAAGCCGGCGACACGGTAGCTGTTTTGGGTGTAGGTCCTATTGGATTATTTGCCGTACAATGTGCCAAAATCTTTGGTGCCACAAAAGTAATTGCCATTGATGTCTTTGATGAAAAGTTAGAGATTGCAAAAGAGCTAGGAGCTGATTTGTGCATTAATGCCAAAGATGTTGATCCAATACAAGTTGTAAAAGAGATGACCGGCGGCAGTGGGGTTGACATTGCTGTAGAATCAGCAGGAAATCCATTTACGAGTGCACAGGTTTTGTCGCTGCCTAAAAAGGGTGGAACGGTTGTATTTATGGGAATCCCTTATGGTGATGTGGCAATTTCCCGGGAACATTTTGAAAAAATAGTGCGAAATGAATTGACAGTATTAGGTTCTTGGAATGCTG
>CAMKSY010000175.1 GCA_946415545.1 uncultured Pelosinus sp.
TCCTTTTGTTCAGCAGGCCGAGGCCCAGGGAAAAACCGTGGTGGAAGCTTTTCCCGATTGCACCATGGCGATCCATTACAAGACACTTGCCAAGCTGCTGCTAGAAGGAGGCGAAGCAACATAAACGAGTTGAAACATGTAAAGCGCCTGTCGGCAGTGAAATCTAACAATGGCATTAAATTTCTAACCCCTGCGGTTTCTCCCGGCAACCATTGCCCTATGCGTATCGCGGCGGTAAATGTAGAAAAAATCAAGGGTCTGTCTTCTTTGCTGGTTGGGATGCCGGAGTGCGCCACCCATTCGCGGCTTTTTAACCCCAAGCCGGAAGGCAGACATGGCGAGCTGCATTGGCTGTATGTACTGGATGCTCAGGAGGTGGTGTTTGGCTGCCGGAAAGGGCTGGTCAATGCCCTCAGAAAGATGGATAAAGCCGGGGCAAAGGCCATTTTAATGATTGTCACCTGTATACCAGAGCTGATTGGGGAGGACATCCAGGCAATCCTTAATGAAGTACAGCTGGAATTGTCTGCGCGTATCACCTTTGTGATGCTGGGACAGTTCAAGAATATCAGTTATCCTCCTGGTTCATGGAAAACAATGGAGGCGCTGGGCATACTAATGGACGGCAAAGCAACAATTCCTAATCGGGTTAATGTATTGGGGCGTGCTCCAGAAGAAGAACATATTCCCCTGCCGTCCCTGCTGCCCATTCTCACGGGGCACGGCATTACTTTGCGCTATCTGGCGCCAGGCTCTTCCCTTGAGGATTTCCAAAGCGCGCCGGATGCTGTACTAAATTTGGTGGTTTCTCCCTTTATGCAGCCGCTGGCTGCCAAGATGGAGCAGGAATTTGGCGTTCCATATATCGCCCTGCACACGCTATATGATGTAGAAAGCATCGACAAGGCTTATAGAGCTCTTGGGGAGCGCTTCGGCTATTCCTGGGACGGTAAATTTGATAAGGAACGTCAGGAAGCCCTCACTCTGCAGAAGGATGTGAAAAAAAGGCTGGCTGGGCTTCGGTATATATTCTTTCCTAGAATTGATATACCCCTTCCACTAGCGGTTTATCTCACTAAACTTGGCATGGAGCCTCTGCTTTTGCATTTGGAGGAATATTATCCCGAAGACAGGGAGTATGCTAAGGAACTAACTGACATGGGGTATAATCCCTGGGTTTGCCGGATGGTGAATGCACAAGCAGATTTGCCGATTTTAAAAAAGCTTGCTCCAGATTTATGTTTTGGCTATTTGCCGGAACCTAACAAAACTATACCCTGCGTACCGGACTTATTTGATTTCTACGGACAGGTGGGTTATGCCCGTACGAGTTACCTGTTAAAAAGAATCCTAGGTATATTGAATGAAATCAGCATAGCAGAGAAAGGAGGGACTGCACATGGGGCTGCATCGATTTAAGCCGCTGCCTTCGGGACGTACGGGTACTCTTTGGACACTTGCTTCCATCCGTGATGTTGCGCTTGTGGAATTTGGCTGCATGGGACACATGCTCTACAGCGGTGTAACCCTCAAACGTGCAGGTGTACATAATGCCTGCAAGCTTTATTCCACTCACATAGACGAAGCAGATATTGCCCTTGGCGGCACAGAGAGACTTAACCATACCATTGATAATGTGGTAAAGCGCGATCATCCTCGCGTGATTTTTCTTTTACCCTCCTCCATTCCTGAGGTAATTGGGACCGATCTTCCTGCTCTCTGCTCAGAATTGCAGCCGGAATATCCTGGTGTTCGCCTGCTGCCCTTTGGTTACGGCGGTTTTAATGTCACTCAGCATCGGGGTGTACAAGAAGCTCTTCTGCTGCTTGTCAAAACGCTGCCAGCGGATGTGAGACGGACGCAGGAACCAACTTTTAATATCATCGGCTCCTGCGCTGATCTGTTCCGCTTTCAGGCGGATGCTATGGAACTGGTTCGTATAATGGAAGGTACATTCGGTATAAAGCCGCTATGTGTGATGACCTCAGATACATCCATCACAGAAATCGAGAATATGGGCGGAGCACACATCAACCTTGTCATACGGAGAGAAGGCGAATCTGCTGCAAAGTACTTGCAACAACGTTTTGGCACGCCCTATCTTTTGGGACGGCCATATGGTATTGACGGAACCGTCCGGTGGCTTGAACAAATTGCACAAATAACCAGGCTGACTGCTGATGGCGCTTTCATAAAGGCTCAGCAGGAAGCCTCCTGGCAGCAGATTGCAGCTGTAATGCCATCCCTTTTGCATATCATAAGAGCGCATCCGGAGGAAGCTATTTTGTCCTTGGGTGCACATGCCGATGTAGTCAGAGGGGTTCTTTCTTTTGGCTGCGGCGAGCTTTCCCTTGTCAAAGGAACCTGCTGGTGCGACTGTCCTGATATGAGCAGCGAGGATATCCCCTATCTCTCAGAAGACCAATGGACGGAAGCGATACAGGATCATAAGAAGGGCTATCTTATGGCCAGCGGTGAAGCGCTGGAATGGGCGGGCCGTAATACAGAACTGCAAATTTCCAATCCCGATACAAAATGGCGTCTGCACCCCTATGAACCACCCTTTATGGGTTTTCGCGGCGCTGTTCATCTGGTAAATCTGTGGATTAATGAACAGAGTGAAGATTGATAACTTTGATAAAGAAGTGTAAAAGTAAAACAGAAGGCAGTTGCCTTCTGTTTTGTTATACTATCTAGCAGTTTTATAAACTTTTCAGGCAAAAAAAAGCTTCTATTTAGAATCATCGTCATTCTTCTTTAATGGCTTCATAGCTGGCTTTATCAATCTAAATACGTTGCCTGCTTGTTCAGAAGCTATATTTTTTACAAATTCTTTTTCCGAAACTTGAGCCAGAACCAAACCGTATATTGATGTAGTTACAACATTTGCCAATGCTGTAGTAAGGGGGATCGGCATCGTTCCCTCCACTTTAAATAAGGAAGCAACAGAATAAATGAAAAACCATATAAATGTTGAAAAAATCCATCCCTTGAATAGAAGATTTGTACTTTTGATTAAAGGAATCAGGTAGATGAAGACAATTCCGAGGATGCCAGTAAAACCGACATTTACTGCTAGCGCAAATAAGATTTCTCCTATACGGAATGGTGGAGTATGCCCCAAAATGATAATTGCAGTCCAATCTGCAAACCGAAGAGTAGTGAGACCAAAAAAACCAAGTAGTAAACTTGCTATATTCGCGACCAATCCGCCTGTTATCCCTGCAATAAAACCTCTGGTAAACTTATCTCTCAAAATAATTCCTCTCCTTCATAAGCTATACGTTTAGTATAAACAAGGCTTTAGAAACTATTCTTTTACATGTTTTAGCATTCTTATGTTTAAAAAAAATGCACCAAATCCAGCTTTAACAAGGCCAATAGCAATTTTCAAAAAAAATATAATTGTATATTTATGCATCAATTGCAAGATCATACCATAAATGGTATAATTTAATTGGGTGCATCTAAATAACAACTAAGGGGGCATGACAATGAAAGTTACTAATGATGAAGAATTGCGTGAGAGATTGCAGCAGCTAAGAACTGCGCAGCAAGAGTTTGCCACTTTTACTCAAGAGAAAGTTGATCAAATTTTTCGTCAAGCTGCATTGGCAGCAAATGGTGCTAGGATTGAACTTGCTAAGTTGGCAGTCGAAGAGACTGGAATGGGTATTGTCGAGGACAAAGTAATAAAAAACCATTTTGCATCCGAGTTAATTTACAATAAATTTAAAGATGCTAAAACCTGCGGTATTATTGAAAAAGATGCTACTTTTGGATTAAGCAAGGTGGCAGAGCCTCTCGGGATTATTGCGGCTGTTATTCCGACAACAAATCCTACTTCAACGGCTATTTTTAAATCCTTGATTGCGCTGAAGACGCGAAACGGTATTATTTTTTCGCCCCATCCCAGAGCTAAGAAATGCACAATCGCTGCAGCAAGAGTAGTGCTTGATGCTGCTGTCAAGGCCGGTGCACCTGCCGGAATTATTGGTTGGATCGATGAGCCTTCGATTGAATTATCCAATATCGTTATGAAAGAGTGCGATGTGATTCTTGCTACTGGTGGACCGGGAATGGTGCAGGCAGCATATTCTTCCGGAAAGCCAGCTATCGGAGTTGGTCCAGGCAATTCACCAGCTATTATTGATGATACAGCAGATATTAAGATGGCTGTAAGCTCGGTATTATTATCAAAATCTTTCGACAACGGCATGATTTGTGCATCTGAGCAATCCATTATTGTGATGGATACGGTTTATGATGCAGTAAAAGCAGAATTGCAAGCTCGGGGAGCTTACATACTTAAGGATGACGAAATAACGAAAGTTGGGTCTGTTATTTTAAAGTCAGGCCGATTGAATGCGGATATTGTCGGGCAAAGTGCCTATACAATCGCAGCGATGGCTGGGGTTGTTGTGCCAGAAAAAGCCAAGGTACTAATCGGCGAAATCGAATCTGTAGAATTAGAAGAGCCCTTCTCACATGAAAAATTATCACCAGTATTGGGTATGTACAAAGCCAGCGACTTTTCAGATGCTCTTACGAAGGCATCAAGATTAGTTGAATTAGGTGGCTATGGGCATACCTCTATTTTATATACCGACGCTGATCGATCTCGGGACCGAATTGAAGAAATGAGTGTAGCCTTAAAAACCTGCCGGATTTTAATCAATACACCATCCTCTCAAGGGGCAATTGGAGATATTTACAATTTTAGGCTGGAACCATCTTTAACTCTGGGCTGCGGCTCATGGGGCGGAAATTCAGTCTCAACAAATGTAGGACCCTTCCATTTGCTGAACATTAAGAGTGTAGCTGAGAGGAGAGAAAATATGCTTTGGTTCAGAGTACCGGAAAAGATTTATTTTAAATACGGTTGTATTCCCATCGCATTGAGAGAACTTAGCGGGCTGCAGAAAAAAAGAGTGTTTATCGTTACAGATCAGGTGTTATATGATTTAGGTTTTTTAAATAAAATTGAAGAAGTTCTAAAAGAAATGAATATCGATTATAAAGTATTCAGCGATGTGGAGCCGGATCCTACTTTAAAAATAGCCCACAGAGGGGCTGCGGAAATGCTGGCCTATAAGCCGGATGCGATTATTGCCGTAGGTGGTGGTTCGGCAATGGATGCAGCTAAAATTATGTGGGTGTTGTACGAGCATCCAGAGGAAAAGTTTGAGGATCTCGCTTTACGATTTATGGATATCAGAAAGAGAATTTATTCTTTCCCGAAACTAGGGGTAAAGGCGATGTTGATTGCCATTCCTACTTCATCAGGTACGGGTTCAGAAGTAACTCCTTTTGCCGTTATTACGGATGAGTCGACAGGCAATAAGTATCCATTGGCAGATTATGAATTGACTCCAGATATGGCTGTGATTGATGCAGAAATGATGATGAAAATGCCAAAAGGCCTGACTGCTGCTTCAGGTCTAGATGCCTTAACCCATGCGTTGGAGGCAAGAGTTTCAGGTCTAGCCACAGAATATACGAATGGTTTATGCCTGGAAGCAATTAAGCTTATTTTTAAATATTTGCCAATTGCATATAATGAAGGTCAGACAAATAGCGAAGCCAGAGAAAAGATGGCGAATGCATCAACCCTTGCAGGGATGGCTTTTGCGAATGCTTTCTTAGGTGTATGCCACTCTATGGCTCATAAGCTTGGTGCCCAGCATCATATTCCTCATGGAGTCGCCAATGCCCTATTAATTAATCAGACAATCCGTTTCAATGCCCAGGATAATCCGATAAAACAAATTAGCTTTGCGCAGTACAAATATCCAAACGCTACAGCAGACTATGCTGAAATAGCTGATGCTCTCAACCTTGGAGGAAAAAACAATGAGGAAAAGGTCGAACGCCTCATTCAGGCGATTGATGAATTAAAGGATAAAGTCAATTTGCCCAAGACGATCAAAGAAGCGAAAGTTACTGAGCAGAGTTTCTATGCAACCCTTGATCAAATGTCGGAAAGAGCCTTCGATGATCAATGCACTGGAGCAAATCCAAGATATCCTTTAATTAGTGAAATTAAGCAAATGTTTATTAATGCTTTTGAGGGAACAAACACTAAGGTGTAATAATCAAAAAAACAGTTATGAGAGAGCTGAAATAAGAAACCTAAAACAAAGAAGAGCTGCCGGTCAATCTACTGGATTGTAGATTAGCGGCAGCTCTTCTTCATGTTGGTACAATAATAAAATATTCGGTTTCATTTCCCAGAAAATAATTTTAGTTCTAGGTGTTTGGGTGATTGGGCTGATTGTTCTTAGCAATGTATTCAGCATTTTTAATGTCCTGTTTTCTTTCTTTTTCGCTTTTATTTTTTATGCTTTGCTGCTGAACGCTGGTGTCTTGCTGCTTCATAAAAATCACCTCCTAACCGTAGTATTTACTCATGACAGCTGAGATATGCAATTCTGTCATAAGCCCTCATGCCCCAAGGGATTCAGTCCTATTGAGTGTAACATGGCTCGTTGGCGCGCATAAAATAGTATGACATGATAAAAGAAAGGAGACTAAACATGATACACTCCACATTTAGCCTTAAGAAATTTAAACGATTGGTACGAAAAGCGAGTGCCCCAGTGTTGTCCATAGCCAATCTGCCTATGCTGCTTTCAATTGGCGATTGGCTTTATATAATGAAACAGATAGAAAACGGTAAACCTCCTATGCCCCATGATGACAAAAAGGCCAAATTACGTAAGCAGTCCAATGTCATTACCTTTAAAGATGTGGAAGGTAATGATGAAGCCAAGCTGGAACTCAAGGAGATTCTAGAGTTTATCAAGCATCCCAGAAAATTTAGTGATCTGGGTGCTCGAATTCCTAAAGGTGTTCTCTTGTACGGACCTCCCGGTACGGGAAAAACATTAATGGCAAAAGCATTAGCAGGTGAAGCAGGGGTGCCTTTCTTAAGTATAAGCGGTTCCGAATTCGTAGAAATGTATGTTGGCGTTGGTGCTTCCAGGGTACGTGATCTATTTAAGGAAGGCAGGAAGAAAGCACCTTGTATCATCTTTATTGACGAAATTGATGCGGTTGGACGGCAGCGTGGAGCTGGCGTAGGCGGCGGAAATGATGAACGAGAACAAACCCTAAATCAATTGCTGGTAGAGATGGATGGATTCGATGCCAATAAAGGGATTTTTGTTGTTGCGGCGACCAATCGAACCGATATTCTCGATCCGGCGCTGTTGCGGCCGGGGCGATTTGATCGACGCATCGTAGTGGATCGACCTGACCTTAGGGGACGACTTAATATATTAAAAGTTCATACTAGACGTAAACCCTTAGCTGATGAGATGGATCTTGAGGTTCTTGCCCGGCGTACTCCAGGCTTTACAGGAGCCGATCTTAGTAATGTAGTAAATGAAGCCGCCATTCTTGCTGTACGTCGTGGTAATACCTGCATAGAAATGAATGACCTGGAAGAAGCGGTAGAGCGCGTAGTGGCAGGACCGGAGCGTAAAGGTCGCTTTATGAATGCTAGAGATAAAAAACTTACCGCCTATCATGAGGCTGGGCATGTTTTAGTTGCAATGCTCCTAAGACACGCTGATCCGATTCATAGGGTGTCCATTATTCCCCGGGGTCAGGCTGGCGGATATACCCTTACTTTACCTAAGGAAGATCGTTGCTATCTTACTAGATCGGAAATTTTCGATCAGATTAAAATTTTGCTGGGCGGCCGTGCATCTGAAAGTTTGACTTTCAATGAAACGAGTACCGGAGTCCATAATGACCTAATCCAAGCTACCGAACTTGCACGTAAAATGGTCTGTGAATATGGCATGAGCGAGACCTTGGGACCAGTCGCTTTATCCCGATCTCAGGAGCAGGTTTTTCTGGGCCGTGACATTGCCCGGGGGCCTAATAATAGTCAGGAAATCGATTACACCATTGATAAGGAAATACATCAGATACTTGAAAACGCTTATGAAAAAGCAGAAGAAATAATCAAATCCAATCTCGATAAGCTGCGGCTTATTGCAACGACTTTATTAGAGAAAGAGAAGCTGGATGGGGATGAACTGAGGCAGCTCCTGGGAAGATAAAATGTAAAGTAATAATTAAGAGGTGAGTATGCTGGAATCGAAGGAATAATTCTATAAAGTGGCTGATGTATTTAAATTTTAAATCTAAAAGACTCCTGCAGAATAATCTTGCAGGAGTTTGTCGTTTAATAGTAAATAAAGTAGAACCATGGGGATTTTTTGGGACTATAGAGCTTCTGTGTAAAAGGCCTAAAGTCTCCAAGTGTCGTTGCCGAAGAAAACGTTAGTGAAAATGGAGGTATGAATATGAAAAATATTGATATGGTCGTTGTAGGAGATGTTCTAACAATTAAGGTAGATTTATCGCAACGTTTTGGTAAATCAAGTAGTGGAAAATCAACAATTATTGCCACTACAGAGGGGAATCAATCGATACCTGGTAATGAAGATATAAAGATTGGATTAAATATTTATACGAAATAAGAGCAATAGGATCTAATAATAAATTCGAAAGAAGGCGAATGGTATGTTCAACTGGCTAAGCAAATTTCTGCTAAAAGATAAAAAGCAATCCGTAACAGATTTTCTGCATAAGGAAAAGGAAACTGCAATCACTGAAACAAAAGAAGATATTA
>CAMKSY010000176.1 GCA_946415545.1 uncultured Pelosinus sp.
TTTATTTAAATTTTTTAATTATTTTCAACAAATTCTTACTTTTTATGCTAAAAATACATTTTAATTCCTTCTATCCTATCTAATATGCAATTAACGCATAAACTGCATTCTTAAAGGCTTTGTTTTCCTTGATAGCAAAAATAGAGCACAATGGCTCTATTTTTTAACAAAACTCTATATTACGTTTTTCAATCGAAAATTTTGATCCTGTCGTTGATTATTTTGCTGCCACACGACTACAATGAGTGCATTCAGCAACCAGAACATCATCGAAAGCTGTATATTAAACATTACATAATCTGTAAATCCATTTACAATCAGACCAAATATCGCTCCTACAATTCCTAACATAATTCCAGATGACCATTGAAAAGACGCTCTTACTGAAGATAAGGCTAAACGTAAGTGTCCATACATGATTGTCAAAAACGTAATCAAACCTGGAATGCCAATTTCGGCAGCAATATTCAAATACATATTATGAGCATGAAAAATCTTAGTATTCGGATTATTTATGAAAAAGTCATAATCGGGATATACCATCCAATAAGCACCCCAGCCAATGCCCAGCAATGGCTTATTTACAATCATTGCGATTGTACTTTCCCATAAAGCTAATCGAAGCGTTGATGAAGTATCCGTAGGATTCATAATTGACATGAGTCTTTCTAATAAAGCATCATGTGCAAAAAATGCAATAACAGGCAATAACAGCAGCAGCCAAAATACTTTACGATTACACAACATACCATACATAGCTACAATGGCTAATACACTAAGCCAAGCACCTCGCGAATAGGTAAGCAATAAACATCCACCAAACAAAATTACTAACACAGAATATATTATTTTATATTTATTCTCCTTGGCTTTGTATCCCAAGCCCGAAGCAATTGCCATCATACTGACTAAAAATCCAGCCAACAAATTAGGATTTTCCAAAGTTGAAAAGACTCGCATTTTTAGATCTGGAAACTGCTCTCCATCAACCCACTCAATAGCTGAAAGGGTTGATCCAAAGAAATATTGATAAAAGCCATACAAAGAAACTACTACCGCTGAGGTTAACAAACTCCAGATAAGCCGTTTTACTTGCGTACTAGAGCGCATATTATTAACAACCAAATAATAAAGCAATATGTATCTTCCCATTAAGTTGTAATAATTATAAAAACTAAAGTCTCGGTCAGGTGAAGCCAAAATAGAAGCCGCTGATAACAGAACTAATAAAGCTATACCCGCATCAAAAGGGGTCGCCTTAAAGTCCAGCTTTTGCAGAACTATGATTTTCCCCAGACATAACAAAGCACCCAGACCTAGAAAGATACTACTCCATTTAAGTGACAATGGCAAAAAAAAGGTCACCGCCAGTATGCAGTGCTCAATCAAATATTCTAAGAAATACTGGGTATGGGTAGTTCTATATGTTATATACATAAATTCACCCGTCTAATAGCACTTACCATTAGTATAATTTCAACACGCTCATACTATGTAGTAACTGCCAAATTCAATACCATTTTTAATTATAGCTAAGAAAGAGTCATTTGTCTAGCTACATATTATTTTTCGGACGGCACCAATCAAATATAGGGAACCCGCAACACAAAGAATGGCTTCTTCACCGGCTAATGCTTTGGCACGTTTTACCCCTTCCTCAATTGAAGAAGCAACTTCTACATGTTCAGCACTTATTTCCCGGGCAACTGCTTCAGGTTTTCCTGCCCTTTCAGACATAGGAGACACAACAACTACTTTATCTTGTAATCGTATTAATGTAGTAACCATAGTCTTCACATCTTTATCTTGTAAAATTCCTAACAAGAAAACTATTTTTTTCCCTTTACAAAATCGATCTAAATTTTCCCGTAATGCTCTTATTCCATCAGGATTATGTGCACCATCAATAATCACTGTCGGACGTCCAGGTATTACCTCAAACCGTCCAGGCCAACGTACTGTTACTAGTCCCTTTTCGATTGCAGCTAAATCAATACGTTTTTCATCTTTTCCCAGAACCATTGCAGTCATAACTGCTACTGCACAATTATCGACTTGATGTCCGCCTAGAAGATTAACAAGAAAAGGAACAGCTTTTCTTTCGGTTCCCACCGCTACCATTACTCTTTGGCATTCTCCTTCCATTTCAAGGAATGCTGCTGAGAAATCTTCTCTGTATACGTAACAAGCAGCTGTGTTTTTTTGGGAGACATTTCTTATAACATCTAGAGCCTCTCCTTGAGCACCTGTAACCACCGGAATGTTTTCTTTAATTATTCCTGATTTATGATGGGCAATTTCCCTTACGGTACTGCCGCATTTATCTGTGTGATCCAGAGTAACGTTAGTAATTACAGTTATTTCAGGCATGATCACATTCGTTGAATCCAAAAGTCCGCCCAAACCAACTTCAATGACAGCATACTCCACACCGCAGGCTGCAAAATAATAAAATGCAGCTGCTGTTAGCACTTCAAATTCAGTTGGATGATCAAATCCTTGCTCTATTATTTTCCCTATAAATTTACTTGTATACGCAATAACCTCTCCAAATTCATCAGGAGTAATCTCGTTTCCATTCACAATCATACGTTCTGTATACGCGGATAAATGAGGCGATGTATACATACCCGTTTTGATTCCAGAAGACCTTAGAATGGATGCTAACATTGCTGTCGTTGATCCTTTGCCATTCGTACCAGCTATATGAATGGTTTTAAATTTTCTTTCTGGATGATCCATCAATTCTAATAGCTTTTCAATTCTAGCCAAACCTAAATTAATACCAAACTTCGTTAGGTTAGCTAAATAGGTCAGGGATTCTTCATATGTCATTGTTTTCACGCCTTCCTAAAGAAACTGAAAATAATGGAACCACAAAAGCACAAAGTACACTATAATAAACTTCCTTCATATCTACTCTATATGCCTTAAAAGGGTACTGTGCCTTTGTGGTTCAAAAATCATACCACTCGATTTACTACCATTATAATGTAGCTAAATAAGATAACCGTTCCCGAATTGCGGTCTGTTTTTCTTGATACTCTTCGGCTTTTGCTTTTTCTTTTGCAATCACTTCTGCTGGTGCTTTCGCTACAAAACCTTCATTAGAAAGCTTTCCATTAATACGAGCAATTTCTTTGTCTAACGTTGTTAATTCTTTATTCAAGCGAAGAGATTCTTTTTCTACATCAATTAACCCTTTTAACGGCAGATAAATTTCCACGCCACTCACTACTGCAGTCATCGCATTATCGGGCTTGGCCTCATCGCCCCCTAACAATTGAACCGATTCTGCTGAGGCCAGAGTTTTTATATACTGTAAATTGCTTGCAAACACCTGTTGAAATTCACTGGCTGTAATCTGTAAGATAACTTCACTCTTTTTCCCTGGCGGCACATTCACTTCCGCTCTCATATTGCGAATAGACTTAATGGTTTCCATCATTGTAACCATATGTTGCTCGCTATCTTCATCAACTAATACTGCTGAATTGTCAACAGGCCAATCAGCTACCATGATACTCTCTCCGTCATGAGGCAAGTGCTGCCAAATGCTTTCTGTAATAAATGGCATAAACGGATGTAATAGCTTTAACGTATTTTCCAACACATACCATAATACATACTGAGCAGTATTACGAGCCTCGACTGCTTCTTTGTTATACAATCTTGCTTTTGCCATCTCAATGTACCAGTCGCAATATTCATTCCAAATAAATTCATATAACAGACGAGCTGCTTCCCCTAATTCAAAGCGTTCTAAATTACGAGTTACCTCATTCACCGTTTTAGCGTAACGGCTTAAGATCCATTTATCTGCTAAAGTAAAATACTCTTTCTCCTTGGCTGCAGTACCATAACTTACTAATTGCTCCACGGTGGTAACGTCTTCTAAATTCATCAATACAAAGCGAGATGCGTTCCAAAGCTTATTGGCAAAATTACGACTAGACTCTACTCGCTCCCAATAAAAGCGCATATCATTTCCCGGCGTATTGCCAGTCACTAATGTAAAACGTAAGGTATCTGCACCATTTTTGTCAATAACCTCTAACGGATCAATCCCATTTCCTAATGATTTACTCATTTTACGTCCTTGAGAGTCACGCACCAAACCATGAATAAATACATGCTTAAAAGGAATTTCTTTCTTAAATTCTAAACCCATCATAATCATTCTGGCTACCCAGAAGAAAATAATATCATACCCGGTTACCAGCACACTAGTAGGATAAAACTGCTCTAATTCTTCTGTATCTTCTGGCCATCCCATGGTAGAAAAAGGCCATAATCCCGAGCTAAACCAAGTATCTAATACATCATCATCTTGTTCTATGCGATGACTGCCGCATTTAGGACACGCAGTAACAGCTTCACGAGCTACAATGGTTTCTCCACATTCACAATACCAAGCTGGAATTCGATGTCCCCACCAAAGTTGGCGAGAAATACACCAATCCCGAATATTTTCCATCCAATTAATATAGGTTTTAGTAAATCGTTCAGGCACAAACTGAATAGCACCTGTTGTCACGGCCTCAATCGCCGGCTCTGCTAATGACTGAATTTTAACAAACCACTGTTTAGATACTAATGGTTCTACAACAGTAGTGCAACGCTGACAATGCCCTACAGCATGCATATGATCATCTACTTTTACCAAAGAGCTTATTTCTTTTAAATCAGCAACCAATACCTTACGGCAGTCATAGCGATCCATCCCTGCATATTTACCAGTATCCGCTGCCATTGTACCATCGTTAGCAATTACGACGATTTGAGGTAAATTATGACGCAGACCCATTTCAAAATCATTCGGGTCATGGGCTGGCGTAATCTTGACAGCACCTGTACCAAAGGCAGGATCTACATATTCATCTGCAATAACTGGAATCAGTCGTCCTACTAAAGGCAGTACTAATTGTTTCCCAATTAGATCACGATAACGAGCATCTTCGGGATTTACAGCTACTGCTGTATCACCCAGCATGGTTTCTGGCCGAGTCGTAGCCACTGTCACATATTCCCCTTGGCTTCCCTTCACCAGATAACGAACATGATATAAATTCCCTGGTTTTTCTTCATGTTCTACTTCAATATCACTAAGTGCAGTATTACAACGAGGACACCAATTCGTAATGCGGTTGCCCTGATAAATAAGTCCCTTCTCGTAAAGTGAGACAAAAACCTCACGCACTGCATCAGAGCAGCCTTCATCCATGGTAAAGCGCTCTCTTTGCCAGTCACAAGAAGCTCCTAAGCTCTTTAATTGTTTAATAATCCGATCCCCATACTGCTCTTTCCATTCCCACACTTTTTCGATAAACTTTTCACGCCCCAGATCATGACGAGAGCTGCCTTCTTTAGCCAACATTTCTTCTACTTTTATTTGCGTAGCAATACCAGCATGATCGGTTCCTGGCATCCACAAGGTATTATAGCCTTGCATACGACGAAAACGAATAAGAATATCTTGTAAGGCATTATCTAAAGCATGTCCCATATGTAACTGCCCAGTTACATTAGGTGGGGGAATCACAATGCTAAACGGTTTTTTATCCTTATCTACTTCCTCATGAAAGAAACCATTATCTTCCCAATATTTATACCACTTTTCTTCCACTGCCTGTGGGTCATACACCGTTGGAATATTTTTGTCCATATCGAGATCCTCCTGCTATTTTTAATAATTACAAAAAATAAAAAGCTCCATCATCCTAAAAGGACGAAAGAGCATACTTTCGTGGTACCACCTTGTTTCTTCGAGATAACTCTATTCTTTAGAATCACTCAAACTCCAGTGCCATAACGGGGCATACCGACTGCATCTACTATCAGTTCAATGCAATAGCTCCAGGACTACCTTCCGCTATCCCACTTCCGAGAGATCTTTCAGCCACGGATCTCCTCTCTATACGGCGGTAATAGCATACTCCTTCCTTTCATAGCCTTTAAAATATATACTATATACTATACCCATAGTATATAGTATTTGTCAAGAATACATACAAGATTCTATACTCTAGAAAATAACATCAAGCCAATTTACAGCTTATCCCATACTAATAGTTCACCATGGGGACAGACTCCTCCATAAACATTCCCATGTATATGGGCTAGAGTTATACCAACACCGCATGTATAACAGAATCAGCCTACTTTAACTGAAAATATTTTATTATTACACTCATGCAAATTCTTTTACTGAAAGTTTTAACAAATGCATCAACTGCAAAAAATTATTTGCTTTTAATTCCTGCCCGGCAAGCAGAGCAATTTGAGCACAAGTTCGAGCATCATGCAAAGCATTATGGTGGTCAAAATCGATCCGAAAACGCTGGGCTAAAGTATTTAACTTATAGTTTTCTCCACCTGGCCATGCTTTTTTGGCAATTTGAACCGTGCAAGCGTGTTTAAAAGCTGGAACCGGTAAAGAATATTCTCGTAAGATACTTCGTAATACACTAATATCAAAAGTCGCATTGTGAGCGATCACGATCTTATTTTCAAGATGAGGACGGATTCTTTCCCACAGTTGATCAAAAGTTGGCTTATTTAATACCTGCTCTGGTTGTATGCCATGAACCTGTATATTCCGAGAATCAAACTTTAGCACAGGTGGTCGAATTAACGAATAGGCTGAGCGCACAATCTGTCCATTTTCTACTGTTACAGCCGCCATGCTACATACACTTGATCGGCTGGCATTGGCTGTTTCAAAATCAATTGCAACAAAATCCATTATCCTTTAGCGCTAAGTGGGCGCTGCTCCTCTCTATATCAAAGATAGCCAATAATAATACTTCGTAACATATAATTACCTCATAAAAGTTCATACTAAAATCCTTTTACATAGAAAAACACCATATAAGAACTATTTTCCGTTAAAAAGGCTAAAGGAACGTTGCACAACTTCCCTTTAGCCTTAAACAGTTAACCTCTTATTAAATACTCCAAAAGTAATTTTGCATCTTCTGGTTCAGAAGTAATAATTTCAATTTCATCTATTTTTGCTTCACTAAAGATTTTTGATAATGCTAAATACTGGCACAGTTTTGACTTTAAATTTAAACGATCACCTTCAGATGTCACCAATTCAATTTTCCCCTGACATTTGTCAAGAACTGCTAAAAACTTATCAACATTGGTTATACCTATAATTTTCACAGCAATGACCTCCTCTTATAAATAAAGCTTTGTAGAGTAAAGCATATTCCTAATTTTCGCCATTCCCCTGCTTTTCCCCTTCATCAATGTGAAGAAAAATGCCTCAAATTAAGTTGAAGCCTAGAACACTTATTTAATTGCAAATTCATCACTTACAATTCTACTGGTTCATAATGAATCTCCCAGCTCAAATTGCCTTTACGATTTGAATCTTGGAAAATACGCCTTTCATGCACACTATACCCTACAACAGTGATTTGCGTCGCCCTTTTTTCAGGTGGAAAAATTCGATCCTTGGTTCCTGGATAAATAGTTTCAACTTCACCATTCTCCCATACAATATTAATTTTTGATTTATCAGCATGCTCACCAGATGCTTGAAAATTAACAACTATTATTTTTTGCGCCAACTTTCCTGCTATGGCTTGCCGTAGTTCTGCCTTCCCCTCAAAAGGTACTTCTTTACCGTACATCACGCGCAATGGTGTAATTGTTACTGCGTCAAAAGGAATCGCTGTCTCCACCTGTTCGGTGGAGGAGTGGGATAAAGTCTCTTTTTGTCCTAGCAAAAATAAGTAGCTGCCTGCCATAAGTAAAAGTACCAACAGGGCTCCAGCTGTAAAAGACCTCCAATGCATCACGATAATCTCCTTTTATTGACCATACTATATAAACAACAAAACAATCCTATTTACGAAGAAAGTATAAGCGTATCTTCTCATTTTGTCAAGAATCCCTCTTTTAACTCAAAAGTCATTTTCATAAATTCTCCAGATTCGTGACTAAACATTCCATATATTACTTAGCATTGCAATGTACATAAGGGAAAAACTATATTTTGAGGGGGTGTTAATTATGTTTCGTCATCATTGGCATCACAATAGAAAATCCCATATGATGGAAGACATGATGGGATCAAAACTAGGTATGGCTTTGACTGCCGGTGCGCTTGTTTATCTTGGTTCTAAACTACTTCGGCGTTTAAAATACCATTAACACCTGATCCTTTGCCCAAGCGATAAGCTTGGGCATTTTTCCTTTATGGCTTTTAAATAAAAAAGCCGCCCTCCCCCTCAAAGAGGTGGCTGACGGCCCAAGACCATGCTGCTCCCAATCAAATTGCCTACGCAGCTGTTTTGTTGCGAGTAAACATCCGCAATACCCATAGAAATACAACGGCTCCAATCGTACTTACAACAATAGAACCAATCATTCCATATGCAGATATACCCATCATGTTAAATAAGAACCCACCAACGTAAGCACCTATAATGCCCGTTATTAAATCTCCCCATAATCCAAATCCGCCTCCTCGAGAAACTACACCAGCTAACCATCCAGAGACAATTCCAACAACTAAGAACCATATCATTTTTTATCACCTTCTTATTTTAAGGATACTTCTACTGTATCCTTTTTTATTTTTAAATATACAATAACTGATACTATTTTTTGCAAAAATAATAG
>CAMKSY010000177.1 GCA_946415545.1 uncultured Pelosinus sp.
TACCTCTTCTTTGGAAGAAGAAAAGACTCATTTGGAAAATGAGCAAACGGGTGAAAAACTTGAAAAAAGCTATTCAGGGCGATTAGGCAAATTTGTTGAACCTGCCATACAGCCTCTTGGTTTTGATTGGCGAGTTGGTGTCAGCCTCGTTGCCGGAGTCACAGCGAAAGAAGTAGTTTTGAGTACGATGGGAACCATTTATAGTCTAGGAGAGACAGATGAAAATTCTAAATCTCTAAAACATGCATTAGCACAAGATCCTAACTTAAATCCACTGGTTGCTTATAGTTTAATGGTATTTGTACTAATCTACTCTCCTTGTTTAGCTGCTCTTGCAGTAATGAAGCGAGAAACTAATTCATGGAAATGGCCAGCATTCAGCTTATTTTATGGGACAGCTTTGGCCTGGATTGTAACATTTATCGTATACCAAGGTGGTAGATTATTAGGCTTTGGTGGTTAGATTACAGTTACTTTTGGTTTGTTGGTTTGTACTAGTCTACTAGTGCAAACCTCAAGCCTTATCAATATACATTTAGTCATACGAAGGAGGAATTTGAGATGGAAAACCTGATACTATATAGCATTGGTGCAGTGGCATTAGGTTATTTTGCTTTAACTGTGTGGAGAAAAGTAACAGGAAAAGGAGGATCATGTTGTAGTTCTGAGAGTTGTAATGACTGTGAATGTAGTGGTAAAAAAAATGATGAAAAATAGGTAAAAGTGAAGATAGCTTTTAGGCTAACTTTATTTTTTAAACATTTAATGAGAATGATAATCAATAACAAATGACGATAATAATAAATAAGAAGGGGATATTAATATGTCTATTGTTGTAATTGGCGCCGATTATTTAGGAGTTATTGAAAAGAATCTGTATTCGTTAGGGGTTACTAAATTGACTCATATTGATGGAAGGCGAGTTTCAAATCAAAATAAAATAAGCATTCCTAAAAAGACCCAGTTTGTATTAGTTTTAACTGATTATGTGAATCACAATACTGCTAAGATGGTAAAAGCTGTTGCCAAAGCCCAGGATGTACCATTGGTATTTGCCAAGCGTTCTTGGGGGTCTGTTGAAGAAAAATTAGTTTCTGCAGGTGTAATGAATTAATCAGCATTATTATTTTTACAAGGTGGAATGAATATGTGTTGGAAAGAATTTTTACAAGTTCAAGGTAGTAAGAATGATGCTGATTTTTTCTTTAAATGGCTGGCGGTTGAATTAGCACCGACAATTTACGGTGAGAAACCAGGTACATTGCTGAATCTAATGGATTCCTCTAAAATTCTTATGAAGACGATGTGGCTTGAATATGGTGAAGCGTTATTAGCCAATGGGAATGTGAAGTGGTTGGTACTTAAAAATGAGCCTCATAGCATGAAAATACTTTTTTATCGTGTAGATTTATTAAACAGTTATGTTAATGATGAAGAAAACCGACGTTTTTTAGAAGGATTCGGTTATCATACAAGCATGAGTTTAGAAGATCTTCTGCTGTATTTTAAAGAACGCTTTCAGTCGATGTGTCCCCACGAGATGGGAATTTTATTGGGAATACCATTAAAAGATGTTATGGGGTTTATGGGCATGGGTAATGAAGGTCATACCTGTCAGGGTATGTGGAAAGTATATGGTGATCCGGAAGCCTCGCTGGGTATCATGCAGCGTATGGAAGAGATGAAAAGTCAAGTTGCGGGTTGGATGATGCAAGGTTACAACGTGACTGATGTACTGTGCGGTCCTTGTTCGCAAACCGCTTAAATCTCTTTCTCATTTCCCAGTTTCGTAAAAGTTCTATCGTAAAAGGAGTTTTTAATTATAAAAATAAATATTTTTATCTTTACATTATAGTAAGAATAAAGTTATAATCTGTAAGTCGATATTAGGGCTTTATTCTTACTATAATTGAGGTTTGTAGTTAATAATGATGATGCTATGTGAAAAGAAATCAGCTATGAAGGCTGGTTTTTTATTGGTTTTAGTCTTTCTAGGTTTATCATTTGTACATGCTATAGGAGTTAGTCGCCTGACCCCTGAATCCATTCGTAATGTAATCGTTTCTTTTGGCTGGTGGGGACCTGTAATATATGTTTTTATGTATAGTATCAGACCCTTACTGTTATTTCCTGCTATTATCCTCACATTAGCTGGCGGTTTAGCTTTTGGTCCTTGGTGGGGTACTTTTTACGTTGTCATAGGTGGAGTGCTAGGTGCATGTTTGTGCTTTGGAATAGCTCGCTTATTGGGTCGTAAAAAAATGGAAAAATACTTAAATAAATTTGCACACTTACAGGTATTTGAAAGCAAGATGGCGGCTAATGGGTTTCGTACTATGTTATTTATGCGAATTGTGCCGATCTTCCCTTATGATCCAGTCAGTTACTTAGCTGGATTATCTAAAATTCGTTTTTGTGACTATGTCTTGGCAACGACCCTTGGGATGATTCCAGGTGCCTTTGCTTATAATGTGTTAGGGTACTCTCTTTTGGATATATTCTCTTCCACCTTTATATTTGGGATTGTCTTGGCGGCGCTTGTTTTTTTTACTCCTCTTGCTTATCATTTACTTAATAAAAATAGAAGGGTTTGACGTTTGGGCAAGCCCTTCTATTTTTATTAATAACTTGCTATTCAATTTTCAATAAATAAGGTAAAATATAAAGTGGAAAAATTGTAGCAGTATAAGAAATAGCACTGGAGGACTTTTCATGACAGAACTTTCAAAACCGACTTATGTTGTTGGGCATCGCAATCCGGATACAGATTCCATCTGCTCGGCAATTGGTTATGCTTATTTTCACCAAGTTAGAGGGGGAAATGCTGTAGCAGCCAGAGTTGGAAAAATAAATAATGAAACAAAGTTTGTTTTAGAATCGCTAGGGTTTGCCCCGCCCGAACTGATTACTGATTTATATCCGAGAGTAAAAGACATTATGCAATCAGAAGTAGTTACGGCGGATCCAAAAGATACATTGCGGGATCTGGGGCGCATTATGAGACAATATAAGGTGAAATCAGTGCCTGTTGTAGATGAAAAGCGTTTTATGACGGGTGTTGTTACCGTAGGTGATTTAGCGAATTTATATTTTGATGAATTGCAAATGCAGGATTTAAGCCAAGCCGGTGTAGATTTTACTGGTGTGTTAAAGGCTTTAGAAGGTAGTCTGCTCTGTGGAGATAACTTGGAACGTAAAGTAGCAGGCAGAGTGCATATTGCAGCTGGAAGCCATAGTTTAATACAAAAGTTTGTTAGTGCGAATGATATTGTATTAGTGGGGGACCGCAAGAATGCACAATTAACCTGCTTAGATTGTGGTATTTCCTGCTTAGTGGTTACAGGCAATGTTGAGGTAGATAAAGAAGTAATCGAAAAAGCAGTCAGATTAGGTATTTTGGTAATTGCGTCGGCTCATGATACCTATACTTGTGCCCGTTTGATTAACCAAAGTATTCCATTAGAAATGATCATGCGCAAAGAAGTAATTACATTTAAGCCTACTGATTTAGTCACTGATATAAAAAAAATAGTTGCAGATACAAATTATCGGGTGTATCCAGTTGTAGAGAATGGAAAATTAGTCGGAGCCATTCATCGTGATAAATTGATTGTGCAGGAACGGACAAAAGTAATTCTTGTAGATCATAATGAAAGTGGACAAGCCGTTGAAGGAATTGAGGAAGCCCAGATCATTGAGATCATTGACCATCATCGCTTAGGTGGCTTGCAAACGAATGAACCGATCTTTATCCGGCATGAGCCTGTTGGCTGCACGGCTACGATTGTTGCCAACATGTACTGGCATCGTAATATAACAATACCGCCTAATATTGCGGGGCTATTATTAGCCGCTATTTTATCTGATACGGTCTTATTTAAATCGCCAACCTGCACTGAGAAGGATCAACGGACTGCGAAGCAATTAGCAGAACTTGCTCAGTTAGATGTTCATGGTTTTGGAATGAGTATATTAAAAGCAGGAGCTAGTATTAAAGGCATGTCAACTGCCGATATTATTGCCAATGACATTAAGGAATTTCAGATTGGCGATTATCGGATGACGATTGGACAAATATCTGTGATGGATGCCGATGAGGTTCTATCCATAAAAGAAGAATTGCAGCAGAGCATGGAAACGCTGCGTCAGAAGGAAAACTATGATATGGTTTTATTAATGGTTACAGATATTTTGAATGAAGGCACTCATTTAGTGTATACTGGGCAGCCTGTTAGTTTATTAAAGCAAGCCTTTGGCAGTGAAGGTAATGAACGAGTTCTGTACCTCCCGGGTGTTATGTCTCGAAAGAAGCAGATCATTCCACCTATGTCAGAAGCAGCAAGAATATAGTTTAGCGTTTGGCTATAAATAGATTGTAAAAGAGCTTAGAATGCTCTTTTACAATCTATTTTTTTATAATTAACAGGAACTATTGCATTTTTGCCGAACTAATTAAGGTTATCAAAACTTAAACAGTGTGTGACCACGGAGGAAACTATGCAAAATATTATCGATGGCTTAAATCCTATGCAAAGGGAAGCAGTTCTACATACGAATGGACCGCTACTCATTATGGCAGGTGCAGGATCTGGTAAGACCAAAGTATTAACTTGCCGCATTGCCTATCTTTTGGAACGAGGTGTAGCACCTTATAATATTTTAGCTATTACCTTTACAAATAAAGCTGCAGCAGAGATGAAAGAGCGCGTGCATACTATGGTCGGTGCTCAATCCAAAGATATTTGGCTTAGTACGTTTCATGCTTTTTGTGCCAAATTTCTCCGTATGGAGATTAGCGGAATGGCTGGTTATAAAAGTAATTTTGTCATTTATGATACTTCCGATACCCAATCTCTTATTAAAAGTTGTTTAAAACAATTAAACCTGGATGATAAGCAGTTTCAGCCAAGCAGTATTTTAGCTGCCATATCCAATGCGAAGAATGCCTTGCAAGATGAACAGCAATTTACATCCTTATCCAGTAATTTTCATGAACAAAAAATAGCAGAGATTTACCAATTGTACCAACAAAAATTACGTACGAATAATGCATTGGATTTTGATGATCTGCTCATGCTGTCGGTGAGACTCTTACAGAATAATGAAGAGATTTTGGCAAAATACCAACGCAAATTTCACTATATTATGATTGATGAGTATCAAGATACAAACAGAGCCCAATATTTGTTGGCAGGTATGCTGGCGGATAAGCATCGTAATCTTTGCGTTGTAGGTGATGCCGACCAGAGTATTTATGGCTGGCGGGGAGCGGATATTCGTAATATCTTAGATTTTGAAAAAGATTATCCAGAAGCCAAAATGATTACCTTAGAGCAAAATTATCGTTCGACTCAAGTGATTTTAGATGCTGCTAATGCTGTAATTGAACACAATAGCTCCCGGAAGCCGAAGGAATTATGGACCCAGAATCCTCAAGGCGAACTAATTACTCACTATTTAGCTCACCATGAGAAGGATGAAGCGCAGTTCATTGGGGATACTATTACTAAGCTAAATACAGTGTATCGTACGTCTTATGGTGACGTTGCAATATTATATCGTACCAATACCCAGTCTAGAGCGATCGAAGAAGCTTTCATGCAGGCTGGTATTCCCTATGTGATTGTAGGAGGGCTAAAATTCTATGATCGTAAGGAAATCAAAGATATCTTAGCGTATTTGCGAGTGATTTTTAATCCGGCGGATAGTGTCAGTCTATTGCGAATTATCAACGTGCCAAGGAGGGGACTTGGAGATACTACGATTAGCCGCTTAACAGCTTATGCTGCAGAGAATAATATGACGTTGTTTGATGTGGTGAGTAATCCTGAATTAGTACCAGGACTCACTGCAAGGGCAAAAGCTCCTTTAGAATTTTTGGCGGAATTGATATTTAATTTGATGGCTCAAGTACATTCTTTGTCTGTTGTAGAATTAGTGAATAAAGTAATGCATGACTCAGGTTATGTAGAGGAGTTGCAGAAGAGCACTGATTTGCAGGATGAAAATAGACTGGACAATTTAAAAGAGTTTTTAAGTGTTGCAAAGGAGTTTGCCAAGAGTGACGGGGAAGAAACCTTAGAACGCTTCTTAGAGCAAGTTGCTTTGGTTGCTGATATTGATAATGCTGACATATCAGATGCCCGAGTTACACTTATGACGCTGCACTCCGCAAAGGGATTGGAATTTCCAGTTGTTTTTATGGCTGGTATGGAAGAAGGGCTTTTTCCTCATTCACGCACATTAATGAATGAAGAAGAAATTGAAGAAGAACGGCGGATATGCTATGTAGGTATAACAAGAGCTCGACGCAAATTATATATGACCAATGCCCGTATGCGGACTATTTATGGCAGGACGCAAATGTTTCCTTTATCCCGGTTCTTGAGCGAAATTCCGAGTGCCATGGTGGAAAAATATTCAGGCAGACAAAATCATTATGGTTTTGCCAGTAATGGGAGTAAGGCGACCATTAATCCGCCTGCTTCGACTTCCTCCGTTGTGCAAAGTCCCCTACGATCTCCTATTATGAAAGCTCATCCGCAAAAAGAGCAAAGCAGTGGTACTTGGAAAGTTGCTGATAAGGCTCAGCATACAAAGTGGGGAGTTGGTACTGTCATTGAGGTGAAGGGGAGCGGAGACAGCCAGGAGCTTAAAATTGCATTTCCTGGTCTTGGCATCAAGCTGGTTGTTGCAAATATGGCGCCGATTACCAAAGTGTAATAGTGATGGAATTAAGCTTTAGGCTGCACAGTGGAGTAGCTGAAATAAAGATATTGTATAACAACATAAGAAAGCTGCAGTTTATGCTGCAGCTTTCCCGATTCTAATTTGGGAGTGATAGTAAAGCCGTGGAAAAAAAGCTAGATGATATACAGGAAATTCAAAACAAAATCATCCAGTTGCGTGAACAACTCCATTATCATAACTATCGTTACTATGTTCTTGATGATCCTGAGATAGGGGACCTACAATTTGACCTGTTAATGCGCAGTTTAATTGACCTGGAATCATCGTATCCCCAGTTGATCACGGCGGATTCTCCTACTCAGCGAGTGGGTGGCATGGTTGCAGGCGGTTTTAAGCGTGTAAATCATGCTACACCTATGCGCAGTTTAGGAAATTGTTTTTCTGCAGATGAATTACTTGCGTTTCATCATCGAGTACAAAGTGCTCTGGGAGAAGAGCAGGATATTGAATATGTAGTGGAACTCAAGATTGATGGCTTAGCAATTAATTTAACGTATGAAAATGGTTATTTAGTGAGTGGTGTTACCCGGGGCGATGGTACCCAGGGAGAAGATGTGACTACGAATATTCGTACCATTAAATCGATACCTTTAATTCTTCGTGGTGATCATGCTGGAATTCCTACTTTTCTAGAGGTTCGTGGTGAAATATATATGCCCAGTAAGGAATTTGAACGATTAAATTATGAACGAGAAGAAGCAGGCGAGGCTTTATTAGCAAATCCTCGTAATGCTGCTGCAGGATCCTTGCGCCAGCTTGACCCTAAGGTGACAGCGAATCGCTCCTTAGATGTTTTTGTCTACGGTATTGGATCTTATACAGGTATTGAATTAGCTACCCATGGACAGGTGTTAGGTTATCTTAATAAACTAGGATTAAAAACTAACCCTCATTATAAGATATTTCATCAGATCGACGATGTGATTGCTTACTGTACAGGTTTTGCTGAAAAGCGTCATGAACTTCCTTATGAGATTGATGGGATGGTTATAAAGGTAAATGATTTAAGCAGTCAGCAAATCTTAGGTTATACAGCTAAAGATCCGAGATGGGCGATTGCTTATAAATTTCCAGCGGAACAAGCGATTACTGTGGTAGAAGATATTTTTGTTGGGCTTGGACGCACGGGAGTTTTGACGCCAACAGCAATTCTTCGTCCTGTGAGAGTAGCCGGTTCCACCGTTAGCCGAGCGACCTTACATAATCAAGATTATATAGAAGAAAAGGATATTCGTATTGGAGATACGGTAATTATTCATAAGGCAGGAGAAGTTATTCCAAAAGTTGTTGCAGTGGTAATGGAGAAACGGACGGGAGGAGAGATCCCCTTTGTTATGCCAGAGGAATGTCCTGAATGCAACGGCAAAGTAATAAGGCAAGAGGGAGAGTCTGCTCATAAGTGCACAAACCCCCATTGTCCGGCACTTTTTCGAGAGGGATTAATTCATTTTGTATCTCGTGATGCTATGAATATTGATGGCTTGGGACCTGCAGTATTAAATGCTTTAGTAGATACTGGTCTTGTTAAAGATGCGGCTGACTTATATGGATTAGAAATGGAACAAGTCCTTACAGTACCTCGTATGGGTAAAAAGTCCGCAGAAAATTTGCTCACTGCTATTGAGAACAGCAAACAAGCAGGTTTGTCCAGATTGCTATTTGCTTTAGGCATTCGTCACGTTGGCGTAAAAGCTGCCGGAATTGTAGCAAAGCGTTATGGCAATATGGAGGATATAAAGCAAGCCACAGTGGAAGAACTGCTGGAGCTGGATGAAGTAGGCACGAAAATTGCAGAAAGTATTGTTGCATATTTTGCTGCTGAAGAAAATTTGGAA
>CAMKSY010000178.1 GCA_946415545.1 uncultured Pelosinus sp.
TTCCTATACAATTTGTAATTTTTTTATTAAAAGCTTATACTCTAATGAAATTCTAGCTAAATTTAACTTACAATTTCTTAAGAAATAGGGATGTACCTTTTTAGGTACATCCCTATTCTTAATTAACCTAGTCGATCCTTCTCCTCTTTAAAACTCTTTAATTTACGGTATAAAACAGTGCGATAAATACCTAACTTCTCAGCAGCGTCACCTATACGCCCATTACATTTTTTTAATACTTTATTAATGTAGATCTCTTCAAATCTGCGTGTCACTTCTTTTAACGTGCCATCTGAGCTTAATAGACTCAGAAAATCATATTGGGATAAGCTATTATTTTCAATGGGATTAAACTCCAACATACCAACAGAATCCTCTTGTAGGCTATTAATGACTTTTCTTTCAACAGCATTTCTCAATTCACGTACATTTCCTAACCAACTATAGCTCTGGAACCATTCTAATATCGCTGCATCAAACTCAACTTCTACTTCATATTTTTTATTGAATCCTTCTAAAAATCGCAAAGCCAAAGCTAAGATATCTTCTGGTCTTTCGCGTAGAGGAGGTATGTAAATGGGTATAACCTCAAGACGATAATACAAATCAGATCGAAATAAACCTGCTTCCATCATTTTTTTTAAATCTTTATGGGTTGCAACAATCAACCGAAAATCCATTGCCCGATCCACATAACTTCCCAACCGTCTCACTTCACAGGTCTCTAAAACTCTTAGCAGCTTAGACTGAAGTAATAAAGGAAGTTCCGCTATTTCATCCAAGAAAAGTGTCCCGCCATGGGCAGCTTCAAACAATCCCATTTTCCCTTCGGAAGAGGCCCCTGTAAAAGCTCCTTTCTCATAGCCAAATAATTCAGATTCCACAAGATGCTCTGGTAAATTGGCACAATTCACTGCAATAAAGGCTTCATCCGATCTTTTGCTATGGCGGTGTATATATTTAGCCAAAACCTCTTTTCCTGTTCCTGTTTCCCCATAAAGCATTACTGTACTATCCGTTCGAGCAACACTATGGGCCTTAAATAGTACCTTACGCATTGCCACGCTTTCAGCTACAACTTTATCTGTTTCCAACACATAACTACGAAGATATTCGATCTCTCTTTTTCTTTGATTTATGATTTCTTGGCTTGCATTTCCTGCACATTTATCTGCCATTTGTTTGGGCTTACCACAGGTTACAACAAATATGACATTTCCATTTTCATCAAGGACAGGTGTACTCGTTGAGATTTGTTCGATATTAAGTTTGGTTTTTAATAAGCCACTTACCTTACACTTTTTTTCCGTAGCTTCTAAAGCATATGATTTATTATAATAGCCTTTACGAATAAGATCCTTTATATTGGATTTTAATAATTGATCAAGAGACAGATCTAGTGTTAATGCGGTAGTTGAATTGGAAAGCAATATATTACCATAACAATCAGTTACAAAGATAGGATCAGGAAGATTGTTTAAAATTTTTTCAATATTCCGTTTTTCAAAGTGAAATCCAGGTTCTCTTTTTTTTGAGACACGTGGCATAGCTCATCCCTCCCTATACCTTTAATTGGTACTAAGTTCTACTTTATTCACGCATTATGATTTGCCATCCTTTCGAGATAAATCATATCTTATCTCTATTTATAAGTCTATCATTTCTAACACTAGCTTATTTCTGCAATCTTTTCAATATCGGCAGTCGCTGAAGATAGTTGCTGCATCGCTGCCGCTATTTCTTCTGTGGCTGCTGCTTGCCGCTCCCCCAATTCTGTAGTACCGATTATAGTAGTTACCACTTTTTTCGTTTCAATTTGTATATTTTTTAAGATACTTTTAATGTCTTTTACCGATTGCGCACTGTTAACTGCCATTTTACGCATTTCATCTGCCACAACAGCAAAACCGCGTCCCTGTTCCCCCGCCCTTGCTGCTTCAATTGCTGCATTCAGCCCTAGTAAATTGGAATTGTCCGCAACCTCACTCACAAATCGTAAAATATCATCCGTCCTATTAATGTCTGCAAGAACCCGCTCACCGCCAATTCTAGCTGCTGCTAAATCATTTGCCAAATGACTGGCATCTTCTACTAGTTCTCCTGTTGTTGTGGCTAGTTGCTGTGAGGTAGCGGCAATACTTTGTGTCGCATTATATAGAGATTCTTGTAATTTTAAACTAGTCGCAGTACCAACAATTCCAACAAATGTTCCATCATCCTCAAAAATTGGTGCAATTATAGCCTTTAATGTCACTCCGTATACCTGCTCGGGAATTATGCTTCTAACTATTTTCCTAGTTTTGATACATTCTTTAATTGGCCCGCCTGATGCAATTTCCCCTATTTTAATATTAGCGTCAAAGCTACGTGCAGGAACAAAATGAATGATTCTCGCCTCACTATCACACACTATAGTATTAGAATCAAACATGCTGGCATCACGAAAAACTTGTGCAGAAGCTATTATTGCCTCAAATTTTTTCATTAATAAATATACCTCCTCAGAGTCTTAATTAAATTCGTATTTCCACGTTTACTGAAACATCTTATAGTATAAATATCACATGTACATGCTATCCGTATCATCATAATGTTTTTCATATGCGATGTGGTCATTACATAACCATTGCAACTTTCGTGCCAAAACGACCCTTACAACTGCCATCCTAATAAAACTAACAATTCTTACAATAATCTTCGACACGATTGTAAAAAATCAGTACCTTTTATGCAACATAATGAGATTCTAATTTAAAAAGTGTAGCAAAATAGGTACATTTTTATGTTGCTTCACTCCTTATAGGAAAATATGGCCCACAAAACGGTTCTGAAAGAGACAGCCTCAGAAAGATTAAGATATCTTTTTGAGGCTGTCCCTTTCAGCTTTGTATTATCGGCCCAGCTGACGTAACCATTCTATAATTATTTGCTGTAATTCATTCTCCCATAAGGGTGAATTATAGGTATGATCTGCTCCTGCTATAATCTGCAGCCTACATTGGCATGCTGCTCTTACAGCCAATACGGATTGATACTGATATACGTTCTCTAAGGGTGTCTCTATATCTTCAGAGCCATGTATCAGTAATACATTCCCCTGAAATTTATGAATTTCAGCCAGTGGTTGTAGTTGTCTTAATGACAGGAATAAAGCTTCTCCTAATTCAAAACCCTCAAAATTTACTACGCCCTCTTCTAAACACTCTTGAAAGCGCTCTTGCCCTACAATCTCTACAATATCACTATGTGCATTTGCCACAGGAGATAATAAAATCAATTGATGAATTCTTCGATCTAACGCAGCCACACTAGCGGCAATGGCACCTCCTAAACTGTGACCTAATAAAATAATATGGCTAATATCAATGTCAGGCTGCTTTTCCAGAAAATCAATGGCTTTCATCGTCTCTTTTATCTGCTGAGTACTTGTAATATTCCGATACTCTCCTGAACTTTCCCCACAGCCACTAAAATCAAAACGTAAAACGATATAACCAGCATGACAAAGCTTACGAGCTAGTGTTACAAAAAGTCTATGCTGTCCAACTTTGCTGCTTATAAAACCATGGCAAATAAGTATAGCAGGTCGTTTTTCATGCTCACTGCAATCCGGTATATGCAGCACACCACTTAATTGTTCAGAATCAGTATGAATAATAATTTGTTTCTCCATAAAAGCTCTCTTCTCCTTACAAAATCATCCCCTCAAAGTTTCCTAGTGGGTATTTCGGTAAAATTATAAGATATGTACAATACGTATAGCTTCTTTGCATAAAAGGGAAAAGAGCCAAGCTCATATCTTGGCGATATGCCTTAGCCTTTGGTCTTTCAATCATCACTAGTGCTAATTATATTTGGTATTCAATCTCTAACGACTTGGTCGCAGTCAAATATCGGATTTGCCTAAATTTCATAAAATCAAACCATTGATTGTCAAAAGCAGCCGACCTGCTGCCCTCAAACTGCTGCAGTTTTTCAAGATCTGCTGCAAAGTTATTAAAATCCTCTTCAGAATGAATTTTAATAAAAGCACCTTGTGAATCAATGAATAGAGTCTTCCCATAGGTCAATCGCTTCACTGAGGTGATATCCTGTAATTTAGATTTTCGAATGACCGCTGTTAGACCTGTTGCTAAATCTACGATGTTGAGATCTGCTGGATATTCATAAGTCACACCTGTCGAAGGTATAACATCCCCTATATTAAAAGAATGAGGTACCCCTTCCATCCTTTTAATCCCGCCTTCACTAAAGACATAATAATATTCATCAAAGCATTTAGCAACGATTTCATGATCCTGCTTTACGAATTTGCTGACGGATTGTCTTTCCTTTGCTAATCCGGTAACAATTCCGCCGCCACAGACATCATAACCATCCACAATAACAAATCTTCCTGTATTCTGATTATTTCTAAATTCATCAAAACAGATTTCTCTTTTGGTCTTGATCGTTACTTCCGCTACATCATTGGTCTTTGCCTGATTGGCATTTTCCAAGTTTTCTAATGTAGTCGCATCAATTACTTTATTAATCACATAAATTTCACATTCTACCTCTTGTGTGGCTAATTTGAGCTTGTATTCCTTATTTTTTACTAAATCATTTTTTCCCATCCAAAAGAGAGAAACTTTAAAGGTATCAGAAGTAATTGGGGCATCATAAGTATGAGAGATAAATTCACCCCGTTGGTTAAAAAACTCATCCTCCACGGTAATCCCCACAGACATTCCCGCAGAGATCTGATCTACTTTATCTTTTTCCACCCAATACTCTATACTTTTCACTTTTGTAACCTTATTACTGGGAGAGATTAAAATTTCATCTCCTGTTCGTAAGGTACCCGCTTCAATTCTTCCTGCAATAATTCTCCGGCTGTCAAACTTATATACATCTTGAATGGGGAAACGCAAAGGTTTACCTTCCAGTCCCTTATCCTTTTCAAATAAATCAATGGCTTTTAAAACGGGCTCTCCCTTATACCATGGCATTTTATCCGATGAAGCGGTTATATTTTCTCCATGAAAAGCAGAAACGGGTATATATTTTAATGGATAGACATGAAGACTCGTTAGAAACTCATTCATTTCCTGCTTAATTGCATTAAACTTTTCTTCGGAATACTGTATTAGATCCATCTTATTTACTAATACATAGGCTTTTTGAATTCCTAACAGTGATAAGATATAGCCATGCCGTTTGGATTGTTCCTGAATGCCTTCGTTCGCATCAATAATTAAGAGTGCAGCTTCGGCACTGGCAGCTCCGGAAATCATATTCTTCAAGAATTCCTTATGGCCAGGCGCATCAATGATCACGTAATCCCGCTTATCTGTACGAAATTGAAGCTGTGTGGTATCTATTGTAATCCCCTGTTTTTGTTCTTCTTCAAAAGCGTCCAATAAATATGCGTATTCAAAAGGTTTTCCCTTTTCCTTCGCAATTCTCTTGACCCGATCAATAGCACCTTCTGGAAGGGATTTTGTATCATATAGCAAACGACCAATTACTGTAGATTTCCCATGGTCTACATGTCCGACAACAACAATATTTAACACTTCTCTAGCAATATCCATTGACTTTCCTCCTACACAATTCTCTCATTACTCTACAAGCTGCGTCTTACATGTATCCATCTTTACGGAGTTTTTGCATAGCATATGAATCTTCCTGATCTTGAGCCCGGCCTGCTCTTTCCCCTACTTTCGTATTTTTCAATTCTTCAATAATCTGAACCACGGTAACCGCATTGGAATCAATTTGCCCTGTACACGGAGCACATCCCAGACTTCTGTAACGTTTACCGTTCTTAGCAAAATACAAATCTACTATTTCAATTTTTTCCCTCTCAATATATGCCCATATATCCATCTCATTCCAGTGAAGAATGGGATGGACCCTAATATGATTCCCTTTAGGAAAATCGGTCTTAAATTGATCCCATAATTCGGGTGCCTGATTTGTATAGTCCCATTCCGAATCTTTATTGCGTTCACTGAAGACTCTTTCTTTGGAACGTGAACCTTCTTCGTCCCTGCGAATTCCTAAAATTAAACCTTCAAATTCATACTTGGTAACGACTTGCTGCAGACCATCTGTTTTTAGTGCCTTACAGCAGACCAAGCGGCCCTTATCTGGCCCCATGCCTGCATCTAATGCCTCTTGATTAGTATGAACAATCAATTCGATATTGTATTCTTTTGCCATCCGATCACGAAAGGCAATCATTTCAGGTATTTTATGAGTCGTATCCACATGAATGAAAGGAAATGGGCAATGACCAAAGAACGCCTTCTTAGCCAGCCACAACATTACCGTTGAATCCTTGCCGATTGACCATAACATTCCCAGCTTACCAAATTTTTTATAGGCTTCCCGCAATATAAAAATACTCTGCGCTTCGAGTCTATCTAAATGATCCATACTTCTCCTCCTAATAGGCATTAGCCTGTCTCTTATCGATGGTGAGTATTTGCTTACTGCCATTTGGTGCAACGATGATCCAATGTAAGAGTTGACCTTCTTGCTTTGTGTACAGAAAACTCCCTTTGCCCCCCATATCTGCTCCCAGATAATACTGGATTGCATGAAAGTTGCATTCCTTGACACAGGAAGTACAGCCCCAACATTCCTTAGGATATTTGATCTGGGTCTTTCCTGCAGGATCTTCTGCTAACAAACTGCCAGGGCAAGCCTCTCGGCATTTTCCACAACCAGTGCATTTATGAATATCAATCTTTATGCTCATAGATGTCATCCTTCTTTACTAAGTCTCGCAGTATGATTTTGACTTCGCCCTCAGAAAAACGTGAATTTACATATTTCAGCCACTTGGCATCATCCCGCTCAGGATAATCAGCATTTTCTTGAAAGGTATGCCATCGCGTCTCTTTTCTAGCGCTTAAATGCTCAACCAATGTATCACACACATATAATCGGTCAATTACTTCATAAATCAGCATCAATTCGTGCAAATCATGGGCCTTTAGTTTAGAACTAAGCTGCAGCAAGTCTTTAATCTGTTTCCTGGCAACTTGCAGTTTACTAAGGTTAAATACATAGCCGGAAGAAATTCCGCCTGCATATTCATCCATTACTTTCTGCATCGCCTCTTCGATTTCTTCCACAGTATAAAGGCCTTGTTCGTTATTAAAAAAAGCATTAACAGTTCCTGCTTTTCTTTCAACAGCCTGTAAGTCGGGTGAAGTAAGTACTTTACCTTGTATATAAGCTACAGCAGCAACAGCTGCAATTTCACCTTCAGCAAAACATCCTGTTACATATTTTTGAGGACTGCCTCCAGCTACGTCACCAGCGGCATAAAGTCCATGAATCGTTGTAGCTCTATTCGTATCTATCCAATACCCGCTTGCCGTATGACCACCAACAATATAAGGTTCCGTTCCTTCAATTTCAACATTTTTCTTGGCAGGTCCCTTTCCATTTTCCAGCCATGACAAGGTCTGGGCTGGTGCCATATTTAAATAGGCTTTATATAAATCCTGTTCTTGTTCTTGGCTGATCCCTACTGTTTGTAGATAACAAGGGCCTTTGCCTTTTTGGTTTTCCATTACGGTAGAGTACATCCGAATCGAGGTCTTTGGAATACCATAGTTTTTCTCGTATTCTTCTCCTTTGCTATTCGTCTGCTGCGCTCCAATTCCTTGGGCAATGGTTCCAGTAGGAGCAATAGTATCTTTACAGCGAAGTGCAATGAATCGCATTTCAAAGGTGGTCATTTCAGCGCCTGCTCGAATGCCCATGGCATATCCGGCCCCCGTATTAAAGGGAGAGTACCACATTTTGTGTTTTGAAAATCCAGGGTTATTGGGTCTATAAAGCCCTGCAGCCCCTCCCGTAGCACAGATAACCGCTTTTGCCGAGATAACGTATAAAACCGCGGTATCAAGAGAAAATCCATAAGCGCCTATAACTTTTCCATCCTGCAGGATATAATCAATGATATTCATGCGATTGATCACAGTAACATTAGGAAGCTTACTCACTGCATCTGCCAGAATTGGTTTTATATTTTCACCATTTATTTTGATATTGCGATTGCCGCGGGAAACATATTCTCCAGCTTCATCCTTCAAAATAACAAGGCCTAAATCCTCAACCTTTTTTGTCACCTGATTTAGCTTCTGGGCAATGGTATATACAAGATCTTCTCTTACCACGCCTTCTGCATCGTTTTTTGCATAGGTAAGATAATTCTCAGGTGTCTGCCCTTTTACAATATAGGCATTTAGTGCATTAACCCCTGCTGCTAAGCAGCCGCTGCGCTTTATATTTGCTTTTTCTGCAATGATTACTTTTGCATCGGAATTCTCGGCAATGGTGATTGCGGCAAAACAGCCTGCGGTTCCGCCTCCAACGATTAGAATATCAGTCTCAAGATTTTTGGTTTTCAAATTCATTACTATTACCTACCTTCTCTTGACAGTACTTGCCTTCACATACATATTCTTATTTCTTAGGCTTTATCTAAGCCCCATTTTTGTCTAATATTGATTTCCATTCTGCCAAAGATCAGCTTATCTACCGCAACTCCCAAAATAA
>CAMKSY010000179.1 GCA_946415545.1 uncultured Pelosinus sp.
CTCCTGTGTTATGAGCAGTTAAGATTTCTGATGGCGTCATTGCTCCAGGAATTGAAACAAGTCCTAATTCCTTTGTGTATTTTATGATCTCCACATCAACATTTGGAGAAATAATATAACTTCCACCTGCTTCTTTTGTCGCTCTTACCTGCTCTTTTACAAGAACTGTTCCTGCACCGATTTTCATAGAGCTTCCGAAATTTTCAACTAACATCCGGATCGCCTCAGCTGTCTTGCTAATGCAATCCGGATCACTTTGATCAAAGGTCACTTCAACCATGTTAATTCCACCTTGATGCAAGGCTTTGACTAAATTAAGCAAATCTTGTCCATAAAGTCTGCGACATATCGTGATCACCTTATGTTTTTGAATAAAAGCTGCAATTTCTACACTCATTCCGATTCCCCCTCATATTTATATTAACTACATTGTTGTGCCCCTGTAAATCATAACTAATTCATTTTTTTATGCCTTACTTTACTCATTGCACCATATGCCATTTCCTCTGCCAGAAATCCACTGTAAATAATAAGATAAGCATTAACATTTTAGCATAATACATTCGCTTAGGCTATATCACCACGATTGTATATAAATACACTCGTTTCAGTGGAGTGTTGCAGTCTTCATAAAAAAAGAGCCCTAAGGCTCTTATTGATCGATTTAGGATTTTCCAAGTGCTCCACGAACAAGATGTAAGACAGAGCATTTCGAAGTATTCTTATTTTCTGTAAGATGCTCAGAACCTCTTATTACAAGGCCACATTGAGGACAGCGGGTAAAAAATTTTTTATCCATCATTCCAACGGGCGTAATATCCACTTTCTCAAACATAGTACTACCACAATAGCACTTGTTCTTGCCCAATTTACCACCTTCTTTATCTTTTTTCCATAGTAGCATGACTCCAGCCTTCATTGCAAATCCTTATTGATCTAAAAATATGCTGTAGTAAGCAGCTATGCCTGCTTTACCCTCATTTTATGTCTAATATTAGCAGTATATGCATTCTGCTCTTTCTATACTCCTCTGTCTTCTCTTTTTATTTTTCTTTAGTAAAGAGCCGTAGTCTCTGATAAAGAACCTGAATCCTCTTGAGCATCGGCTCTATTTTTTTTTGTTCTTGCAGTAACTCTTCGACTAACCCATGTATACGATTTAAGTCATCATACTTTACGGTAGAAATCCGCCCTTCACTTTGAAAAATTACTTGTATCTTCGGCCATATGCTTTTTATAACGACAAATGTTAACGTTAAGCTTCCTATAGCGTATAAAAAACCGCCAAATGCTCGAATAAAAAGATAGGGCCTAATGAATTCGTTCGTTTCCCCAATACCAAGCCCGATCACACGCCAGAAATAAACTTGTAATCCGCCAGCAATTAATAATCCAAGCCCCATCGTTAATAATCCGGCATTTAAAGAAATGATTGCGCCCCAGCACCAGCGATACATTTTCTTGACAAGTATGATTTCTGTAAATAGGATGTGAAAACAAACTGCTAGCACTAAGAAACCAAATACACCAAATAATGCAAGATGGGAATGAGCCGACGTAATATAGGTTCCATGTACATATCGGTTTAGTGGCGGATAAGCCATGAGGAACCCTAAAAATCCCGCACCAACTATGTGGTAGAACATGCTAGATCCGATAAGAGACATCGTTATTTTATCTCGATCGGACAAATCCGAAATGCCCTTGAATGTTATCGATTTTAGCGTCGTATACAATAATACAATCGCAGGCAGTACTTGCATTGCGCTAAAAGTACCACCGAGCCAAAGCCAGTATGATGGTACCCCGATCCAATAATAATGATGCCCTGTTGCTATAATCCCAGCTAAGACTGCAAATGTAATGTCTAAATATATAGCTGTTTCTACAGCCTGACGCTTAACATTTGTCACCTGAATCAGCAACGCAGCCAATACCCCCGTACCAATCAGCTCCAAAGACATCTCTTCCCATATATGTACCACCATAAATTTAGCGATTTCATCAACTGTGGGGTGAGCATAAGATACGATATTCGGTACATAAAAGATGATTAATGTGACACTCCCTGTTACCATGCTAATTAATGTTGCCCTACTCTTAGGCATATCAGACCCGAGATAGGTCGTAAGTAAATTAAAGCACAGTAAAATCGTACAAGCTGCTGTTGCTAGTTTCAAGGGCCAGATTGCTTCTAGGTATTCTCTTCCTTCATTGAAGCCAAGCAATAACGATCCTAATATTAAGACTAATGTAACAGCCAGCATCCAGAAGTTAATGGTAATTAATCTCAAACTGTAAATTTCCCGCTCCGCTTCTTGGCAAAAGAAGAAATATATGGCACCAATCATTCCAATCAGCGGCCAATAGATACTCACATTCAAATGAAACGCTCTGCCAGCTGCAAACGGAATCGGATTTCCAAGATCGGGAAAGAGAAGATCAATCGCTCCGCCCGATGCTACCAATCCTTGAAACCCAAAGAGAAAGTAGGCAAATAAAGCATATTTATAACTCAAGTGCTGAGATCGAAACAACTTTTCTAACCCCTTTTCATTACTTTACTTCAGGTTCCTCTTTTCTATCGTATACAGGTCTTGGCGGCCAATCCATATTAGGAATGGATTGCAGAAAACGAAAATAAGCAGTAATTTCTTCTGCCTCCTCATTACTTAAGTAAATATGCCGTTTTTTCTTTGCTCCACTAAGCAACGGCGGCTGGGTCAAATATTCTTTTAATCCATTGCTCCCAAACTTTTCATATGCCTTAGTAAGATCTCCTCCGTAATATCCTCCGTTACCAAATACGGTATGACATTCAATACAAGCTTTTTTCTGAAATATCATTTTACCCTGGACTGCCTCAGAAGGCACATTTTGCAGATTATTACCTGCCATCGAGTCATATAAAACAATAAAGAATATCGCCAGAGAAAGAACTACAGTTGCTAAAAAGATTTTCAAGAAAAACTGCATAGCCGACTCCTTACTAAGCATTTCTTCTTATTATCAATGATGTTGAATCTTTCTATGCATGTTTTACTAAAAAATCCAGAATACAGCATATAGCTTATACAAAAGATAAACGTGGCAGAAAGTACGTTCCTGCCACGTTTCTTTTCTATATTTATCTTCGTTTCTTACCCGTAATTTGTTCTACATCTATACGAATCACCGAGCATTTATCTTTAAATGTATCGATTACTTTTAATCCTTTATCATAATATTCAGGACTAAATTTTCTTACTAAGGCCTTTAACATATTGATTTTTTCCACTCCATCTACCAAAGAACCTTTTCCAAAAACAATCACGCTTTCATAATTCGCAGTAAAAGAACTAGGCAGTACCTGAGCATATCCAACAACAGTAAAGCACACTTTATTGCTGTAAGAAAGATTGTCAATTATATGCCCTTCCAAATCACAGTGCAGGTAAATAGCATCGTCTAGCATAATATAATGCAATGGCAACCCATAAGGATATCCTTCTTTATCCGTTGTACAAAGTACTCCATATTCTCCTTGTCCCAGCATCTCCATTGCCTCATCATGCGTTACCTGCTTATTAACATCCCGCATACTTCTCATCGCTTTGCCTCCTATACGATACTTACATACGTTACTATAATTAAAAGATTTTAACCTGCAGAACCACTAGATTGCCTGTACTTTTATTAAAAAAGCCATGTCCTTCTCCCCTGGGAGATAGTATGATATCCTTTTCGTTAAGAGTAAATTCTTTGCCATTAATTGTGAGTATGCCTTCACCTTCTACAACGTAGAAGACTTCATCCATATCTTTATGGGTATGCTCAGGCGTACTCTGCCCAGGGCCATATAATAAAAGTCCTGTATCGAGCTTACTGCCTTCATGAGTGAGAGCTTTACGCACCGATTTCTCATTTGAAAAGTCTAATAGCGAATTAACATTTATTTTTTTCACTACAATGATCCTCCTAATTTTTCTTTCTTATTTTACTACTGCTATTATAACTGCTAAAAATCTTCCGTAATTTGTTCGATCCCTCGTTTAATCATCGGAGGAATGAATGTTGCAATAGGAACAGCTAAACTAAGAGCAATCATCCACTCTTTTATCCAATGCACAAGAAAATCTTCCGTTCCACGATTCGCAAGCGTTAAGACAGCAGAAATAATACATGATGTGAAACCTCCCATTAGAAATCCAAATACTATCGTTGTATATTTCTTATTAATCTTCATAATGCCACCCTTTCTTTCAGTGTATAATGTATTTGGCACTACGTATTGCCTATAAGTACATTTGTTACTATAATAAAAGCGAAAGTTACTTTTTGCAATACGGCACTATTTCGTTCAATACAAACGAGATGGTAAGTATTATTGAATTTACTGGAGGCTGACACTTTGAATATGAAAGTCTGTCCTATCGAAGAAGCAATCAACTTAATCGGACATAAATGGAAAGTTCTTATTATAAGAAACTTACTAACAACAGATCATCAACGCTTTGGCTGCCTGCAGAAAGGAATAAACGGAATCAGTCAAAAAATGCTTACACAGCAGCTTCGGCAGCTGGAGCAGGATGGATTGATTTCCCGCAAGGTCTTTGCTGAAGTTCCCCCAAAGGTTGAATATTCTTTGACTGATCTTGGAAGAAGTCTTCAGCCAATCTTGGAATCCATAAGTACTTGGGGAAAAGGATATCTCGGAACCAAAGGAACGGATTCGAAAGATTTTATTGATGACTAAATTATTATCCCTTGTATCGAGATACTTAATCCTTCTAAAGACAAATAGCTCATTTGATACTCAACTCCAGCATGTCTAAGAAATAAAACGATACAATGTAATCACTTATAAAACTTATCGATACATCGTAAAAAAGGTATCAGCATAATTATGCTGACACCTTTTTATGATGTATTTTATTTTTTATTTAGCATAATTTGCAAAATTTGTCCGTCGGTCTGAACCATTCCCTGGCAGGCTAATTGTCCCAAGTTAGCGATCGATTGATCCACATCTTCCGCGACAATCCCTTCATTCTCCGTAACACGAATTCCTTCAAGTGCCATTAGCACAGCCTTATACCCAGACATAACCGACGTAGAAACCTTCATGGCACAGCTATTAGACGCTCCATCACAAATAAGTCCTGCCACATCACCAATCATGTTAGAAATAGCCATGCTAACCGTTTTAAAATCTCCTTTCAACAGCCAAGCCATTCCTGCTGCTGCTCCCATTGAGGCGGTGGTAACAGCGCATAATGCTGACAGCTTGGGAAGTTTATCATGAATGTAGATTGCCATCATATGAGATAGCATTAATGCTCTTGTAAGAGTTTCTTCATTTGCCTTTACATGCTCGGCCACCACTACGACAGGCATCGTTGCCGATATTCCCTGATTACCGGAGCCAGAATTGGTCATGGCAGGCAATGCTGCCCCGCCCATTCGGGCATCAGAAGCTGCCGTTGTACGCATCAGTATCTGAGTCAAAAGACCATCCGATAAGAGCCCTTGATTTCTATGATGCTCCATCGTAGCGCCAATGCGCAGCCCATAATTCCCGTTCATCCCTTCCTGAGATAATGAACTATTTAGGATAGCCGCTTCGCGGATAAAATCAATCATCTCTAAGGGTACTTGAGTAGCAAAATCGAATACATCTCGTGCCTTTACCCCAGCTATCGAATATTCATCTTCCTTATCATCAGTGTTACAAACCTCAGGTTCTTTTTGAAATACTACTTTGCCACATTCTTCAATGCGTATCACTTGTGTGTGACTATCGGCAATAGAAACCGTCACCCATTCTTCTCCATGTACGACCTTTGCTTCCGAATACAAAATCTGAGGGACATCCGCAATCATAATCTGAACCCGTCCCTGAGCAATCATCTGCTTACTCTCTTCAACCTGCGCCGCTGTCAGATTTTTTAGTACCTCCAGCTTTCCTTCCGGATCACCACCAATGGCACCTACAGCGGCCGCAATGAGAAGTCCTGTAGTACAAGTTCCTGGAACAGTAACCCCCATGCCATTTTTCATCAAATTAGCCGATACTTTAGCTTCAATTCTCTCAACCGGTTTCCCTAGTCTCTGGGATGCAATAGCAGCTGCCAATGCTAAAGAAATCGGTTCGGTACAGCCTAAAGCTGGCACGACTTCTTTTTTTACAATTTTGATGAATCTCAACCACAAGGGGTTCACCGATTCTTCCGATGTATTCTTCATATTAAAACATTCCTTTCTGCCATATTCACTGGCGAACTGATTACTAATCCATCAAATTCTCTTGCTCCTTAGTATACACCAAAATCATAGCTCATTACGTTTAAAGATTTTGATTGAATCTGAATCTTTTGGTAATTTACTGCCAACCGTAAACCCGAAAGCAGCACTACGTATTATCTGTTTATCAGGTCGCAATACACTTTATCTCATTCGATTTGATCAAATTCTGTATTTGCCATTGAAATATAAAACTCCTGCTCTATATGAAGAAGCAGTCCTCCCACGATGCTTTTTGCCGGAAATTCCGGATTAAAGCTGCAGAGAACTGCTGAAAAATCCTTAGCAAGCATGAAGCTTGCATCACAAATATTTTGCAACATCTATCTTATAGGTAAGCGCTGCAGGAATCAGTCCAGCCAGGATACCAAATAAAGTACCGCCAATGATGATGTATATCTCTTCAAGAGTAACTCCTGATGTCAATACAATCGCTGCTTTGCTTTCCATCACTTTCACCAATGCTAAATAGATTCCATGCCCCGTTAGTATGCCAAGCGCGACGCCAAGAATCGTCAGTAGGGCACTTTCAGCCAGAATGACAGTAAAGATATCCTTAGCACTGGCTCCCAATGACCGTAGGATGGACCGATCCCGAGCACGTCCAAGAGCTGACCAATACACAGAAAGCGCCATAATTATTAATCCCATGACAATGATAATATAGGCAATGCTCCTTAGCATCTGCTCCCCCTGCCCTAAGATACTAAATAACTGAACAATAACCTGAGCTGGAAAAATCATCTGAGCTCCCTTTTCCTGCTGAAACTGCTGGTACAGGCGCATCGCTTCACTGTAGCCCTTAGGTTTTACCAGAACGGCAGTGACTTCATGTTCATGATCATGTTCATCACTGTCTTCAATAGCCTCTCCCTCAACCTTAGATTCATGCTTCTCATGTGCTAGCCAGATACTTTCAATCGGAACTAAAATAGCCTGATCATAAGGGCCATTCACTGGCTGCAGGATACCCACAACCTGATAAGCATGATCATGTGCATGGCCTCCAGGTATAAAACCATGAGCCGATTTAAACTCATCTCCTAGCCTTAGCCCTAGCTCCTGAGCAGCTTTTGCTCCTACAACAGCCTCGAATGGAACAGAAAAGGGACGTCCTGCCGCGAATTGCAGCCATTCCTGTTGACCAACCTTGGGTTGATGGAAAAAGATATCACTCCCGCAGCCTACTATGGTATATCCTTTATAGTTATCGCCAAAGGCTAGTGGAATAGCCGAATCCACTAGTGGATTCTCTGACAATTTTTCATAAATCTCATAACTCACATTGCCAATGGGCACATCCTTTAAAAAAACCGTATTTAAGACAAGCTGATTTGGGCTGCCTTTGGCCCCAACAATGAGGTCAAAAGGTTCCGTAGCTCTAACCAAGCCAGCATGAGTACCAGTGGATAGCAAGGTCACCACTGCCAGCATGGCGATAGCAGCAGCTACGATAAGTATAGTCAAGCCACTTTGAACCGGCTTTGCCAGTAAATTACGCCAGGCGATTAGAAGTCGCACTTCCACTCACCTCCTCTGACGGTTTCCTTAGGAAGCAAATTCGCTCAAATTGATTCATGATTTGTCTGTCATGAGTAGATACCACTAGAGTGCTGCCTGATTCTTTGGCAAACTGCCGGAGCATATCAAGTACCAGCAACCCATTATCCTGATCTAAGCTGGCGGTTGGTTCGTCAGCCAAAATCAGGCTGGGCTTATTAACAACCGCTCTGGCAGCAGCCACTCGCTGTTGCTCTCCCATGCTAAGCTGATGAGGAAACTTATCAAGTTTATCGGATACCCCTACCTGGTCTAGCAATTGAATCGCCCATTGTTGTTGCTCTTTCTTTGGAATCACATTTGCAAAACTCATAGCAACTAACAGATTATCCCGAACCCTTAGGCTTGGAAGAAGATTTAATTTTTGAAAGACGTAACCCACTGCCTTGGCTCTCCATGTATCCCGCCAAGTCTCCGGCATGGATGAAAGAATAATTTCATTGAATTTTATCTCACCAGTAGTCGGTATTAAGAGTCCTGAGATGAGATGTAAAAGCGTAGTTTTTCCCGAGCCACTTGGACCAACCAATGCTATCTGCTCGCCAGTCGCTATCCTAAGATGATCGACAGCAACAGCCGTTATTGTCTGTAAAACATCACGGTATTCTTTTCTAACTTGATTAATTTCTAACATCTTCTCATCTCCATTAATTAGCCTCTTCGATGTTGTCGGCAACGATGCGCACCAAGCTGACAAAACCTGTTTCTTCATCCATCTGA
>CAMKSY010000180.1 GCA_946415545.1 uncultured Pelosinus sp.
TGGATAGGGAGGGGTTTGATTTTTCCTTATGGAAGCGATACATTAGTAAAGCTTTTTTTCAGAAGGAGCGTCTTGTCGGATATGGCAATATTAAAGGGGAAGAAGAGCTGCGCAAAGAAATTGCAAAATATATTGAAAAATCAAGAGGTGTATACGTTCATACAGAACAAATTATAATCGGTGCTGGTGTGCAAAGTCTTTTAAGCATGCTTTGCAGTATACTTAAGCTGGAATATAACAGCATTGCTTTTGAAGAACCGGGCTTTAAGAATGGAAGACGTATTTTTGCAGATCATGCCTTTAGGATTGTACCGATGAAAATGAAGACAGATGGTATTGATACGGCGGAACTTGAAAACAGCGGTGAGAGGCTCGTTTATGTAAGTCCATCTCATCAATTTCCCACCGGATACATTATGCCTATCGGTAAGAGATATCAGCTGCTTAATTGGGCAGAACAAAAGAATGGTATTATTATCGAGGATGATTATGATAGTGAATTCCGTTATTTTGGTCGTCCGATACCAGCGCTTAAAGGGCTTGATAATAGAGAACGAGTAGTATATCTCGGTTCATTTTCAAAGGTAATTCCACCTTCCATTCGTGTTAGTTATATGGTGCTGCCAGAAAAGTTTTTAGCGATCTATCAAAAGAAGTCTTCCTTATATAATCAGACAGCGTCCACTATTGAGCAGCTTGCCCTTGCCCAGTTTATGGCGGATGGTCATTTGGAAAGGCAGATACGTCGTTTGCGTAAGCTATATTATGAAAAAAGAAAGCTGTTTCTAGAAGAAATCCAAAAAATTCTTGGTGAAAATGCCAAAATAAATGGCACGGAATCGGGTCTTCATGTGATCTTAAGTTTGAAATCCGAATTATCAGCTCAGGAGCTGGCTGCAAGGGCTCTTGCAAAGGGCTGCCGCGTAGCTTCGATTCAGGATTATTATTGGCAGTTATCACCAGAGAAGATGCCTCAAGTATTACTATATTTCTCTAAAATACCTGCAAATGATATAACAGAGGGAATTATAAGATTAAAAGAAGCATGGTTTAGTCATCTAAAGACTTAATAAGTTGACAGTTCGTGGAAGCGTAAATATACTTATAATTAGAGTATTTTAATAATAGGGGGTAGCCATGAAGAACACAGTAATTCTCAATGCAGCGAAATTAGATTTTGATAACAAGCTGGACTTTTCTTCATTGTCCAATCTCACCAAAGTGACTAAGTATGATGCAAGCAGCAATGATGAAATTCTGGAACGGGTTCAGGGGCAGCATATTGTTATCACAAAAGAGCTGCCTGTAGGAAGAGATTTGATTTCTCAATTCCCGCCTACAGTAGAGCTGATTTGTGAAGCCGGCACCGGTTTTAACAATATTGATATTGCAGCAGCCAAAGAAAAAAATATTGCCGTCTGCAATGTTCCCAGCTATAGTACAGAGGCTGTAGCCCAGTTGGTGATTACCTTCATCTTAAATCAAAGTTCTTCATTAATTCGTCAGCAAACAATGCTTCAAGAAAAGAATTTCGACAATTTTACAAAGCATTTGCAAGTTCCGCATTTTGAATTGCAAGGTAAAACTCTTGGTGTAATTGGTGCAGGGGCTATCGGAAGAGAAGTGATTAAGATTGCTCTAACCTTAGGTATGAACATTTTAGTATACAGCCGTACTCCTAAACCTTGGGGTGAGGCAAAGGTACAATTTGTTTCTCTTGCTGAACTTCTTACCCAAAGTGATTTTGTAAGCGTTCACTGTCCCCTTACTTCGGAAACAAAGCATCTGATCAGCAAAGATAAGCTAAAGCAAATGAAGCCAACCGCTTTTATCATAAATACTTCGAGAGGGCCTATTATAAATGAGAGCGATTTAATTGAAGCCTTGCAGCAAGGGATTATTGCGGGTGCGGCACTTGATGTACAAGATCCGGAGCCGCCGGAACTGAACAATCCTTTATTTTTTATGGACAATGTAATTTTAACTCCCCACATTGGTTGGAGGCGTTTAGAATCAAGGCAAAGGCTGATTGGACTTATGGCTGAAAATATAGAATCCTTCCTTCAAGGCAAACCGTTAAATATTGTAAATAGTGTACTGTAAGTTCTCAATTTTCAACTCTATTCTGTAGGTTGTATTATAAATGAGAAAATAGTCCTTTAAGAAGCAGACCTTCTAAAGGACTATTTTATTTCTATAAATAGAGAAAGGAATATTTTTCTGTAGAAAGACCTTGCATCAAGGGATATACTAGTGATAATGCAGTGAATTTCAATCTAGAATCTTGTAAGCTTTAAAATGGTAGGATAATGGCTGACAAGTACTAATAATCGGGAGTGTTATGATGAAACTAATCGTCGCCGTGGATGAGCAATGGGGGATTGGATGCAAAGGACAGCTGCTGGTGACAATTCCCGCAGATATGCAGCATTTCAAAGAGAAAACCAAAGGAAAAGTGGTAGTAATGGGTAGGGAGACATTTGAATCGCTGCCGGGACAAAAACCCCTTCAGGGACGAATGAATATAGTGCTGACTCACAATATAAAGCTGTATTGGGAAGGTGTTACCCTATGTCATTCGTTATCACAGTTGTTCGCAGCCCTATCTTCTTATCCTAGTGAAAGTATTTTTATCATTGGAGGAGAATCCGTATATCGGCAATGCCTGCCTTATTGTTCAGAGGCTTATATTACTAAAATCACTACTATGCATCCCGCTGATACATTCTTTCCCAATTTAGATAGCCGAACGGAGTGGCAGTGCACAGAAGAGAGCCCCATACAGAGTTATAACGATATTACTTATCGATTTACAACGTACATAAATCTGGAGCAGAGGGCTTGGAAGGAGTTTGGGCAGCAGTGATTCATTTATCCAAAGAATTAAAGAAACAAGCTATTGATGATTTGAAAAAATATTTTATGGAAAAGCGAGAAGAGGAAATTGGACAATTAGGAGCAGAATTATTGTTAGATTTTATGGTGGAAAAAGTGGGCGCAGTGATTTATAATCAAGCGATACAAGATGCACATGCCTTTATGTTTGAAAAAGTGGAAGATTTATATGCCCTTGAAAAGAAACATCGTTTGTAGAAGGGTGGCAGATAGAGGAATGACGTTGCGTATATAAAGAGATTGTGGTAGAATTTAGGGAAAAACGCAAATGCTCACTGTCTTAGTAAGAAATCACCTAATGCATCAATTTAAGAAGGTAAATGCTTCATGAATATGGGGAAGCAATGATGAGGAGTTTATAAGATGATTATTAAACCAAAGTTTCGCGGCTTTATTTGTACTACGTCTCATCCCGTCGGATGTGCTCACTCTGTACAAGAGCAGATAAATTATGTTAAACGGCAAAAAAACATTCAAGGACCAAAGAAGGTTCTTATCATTGGCGCATCAACAGGATATGGTCTGGCATCAAGGATTGTTGCTACTTTTGGATCAGGCGCTAGTACACTTGGCGTTTTTCTGGAAAAGCCGGCTTCCAATGGAAATACAGCCACTGCCGGGTGGTATAATACTGCAGCATTTGAAACAGCAGCAACAGAGGCAGGGTATTATGCGAAAAGCATTAACGGTGATGCTTTCTCTGATCAGGTGAAAGAGAAGACCATTGCATTAATTAAAGAAGAATTAGGGCAAGTCGATCTGGTCGTTTACAGTATTGCCGCGCCAAGAAGGACCCATCCTGTTAGCGGCGAGACGTTTACGTCGGTCATTAAACCCATTGGAGATTCTTTTACAAGCAAGACGGTAGATATGAATTCCAATGAAATTGTCGATGTGACCTTAGAGCCAGCCAGTGAGCAAGAAATTCGCAGTACTGTAGCAGTTATGGGCGGTGAGGATTGGGAGCGATGGATGCACTATCTAAAAGAGGCAGGCGTCCTTGCTCCCGGAGCTATTACCATAAGCTATTCCTATATTGGCCCTAAGATCACCTATCCAATCTATAAAGAAGGTACTATTGGAAGAGCAAAAGATCATTTATATGCTACCAGCAAAGAAATAAACAAGCAAATTCAAGATCTAAATGGCAGAGCCTTTGTTGCTGTAAATAAAGCACTGGTTACTCAGGCAAGTGCAGCAATTCCCGTTGTTCCTTTATATTTAATGTTATTAGCAAGAATATTGGGTAAGAAGGGACTGGATGAAAACTGCATTGAGCAGATGTACCGTCTCTTAGCAAGTCGATTGTATTGTGCAGAGAAGTTGCCTGATGAGGATCATCTAATTCGTATTGATGATTATGAAATGCAAGATGATGTGCAAGCTGAGGTTTCTGCCTTATGGGAAAAGGTTTGCAGGGGTGAGATTGATATTATTCCTGATCTTGAGGAATACCGTAAAGAATTCTTCAAATTATTTGGTTTTGGTTTTGATGATGTACAGTATGAAGAAGATGTTAAGGAAGAGGTTCCAATATTAAGTATAAAATCCTAGCTGTATATAAAACGTATTAAAAAAAGAAGGTCCTGCGCGTCATGCAGGACCTTCTGGCTATATTAATTGTATAATGGTAGTCTGTTGGGAAGGGAATATAGGGATGCTGCCATCTCTGATGAGCGTCAGTTAATACAGGCTATAATTTAAAAGCAAAGAGGCAGGAAATGCCTTTCATAGTGTAGTTTTCCTCGCCGTCCAAGAGACTGGTTGCCTTTAGCCTCAGATCTACATTTTTTACTTCGCGCTCAGCATAGGAAACATTAAAAGTTGTGGAATCTGACATTTTGTAGCTGACACCAATTTCTTTTAAAGAGACGTCCTTGCCTCCCAGCATGGTCGCAAATAAAGTATATTGATCGTTGAGCTTATGAGTTCCTGTGAAACCGATATGTAAGGCTGATTTAGAGGCATCATAAACATGGGCACCATAGGAGATTTTAGTATGCTCATATCCTGTAATTAAGGTAAGGTTTGGATTGATCTTATACAAAACGTTAAGATCACTAGGCTCTGCTTTTGCATAAGTCGTTAATGAACCAAGAGCCGTTGGAATAGTGGATGTTTTTGACTTGAACATTCCGTGCTTGAGCTGTACTGCAAAGCGATCATTTACACCTGCAGTTGCTGCGGTTTTAAATCCAAAATCACCAACGACGTCAGCTGAAACTTTTCCTCTGCCGCTGACTTTAGAATCAAGTGTACTGCCAATCTCTACACTAAGGGCACCTTTTTCAAATTCAGTTACAGGAGAGGCATGAACGATACTGGTTGTCATGAAAAGTCCGGTTGTGAGTGCGAATAGAGCGATTAACTTGCGCATATTTCCTCCTTGAAATGGGATTTTTGTCATTTATTCAGATATAATAGTGTTATCGGGACAAAATGAGTAAATTCGACACAATGCTTATTTTAACATAAAAAAACGCAGTTAGAAACGAGAGACTATTTAGTCGCCAAAAGATTATAAGAAAAAAATCGCTGCTTATCTTCTTACGGCAATAAGCAACGACTTTATATATGGATTATATGATAGCAGGGGAGCGTTTCAAAATTTTAAGGTTGCGCCAATTCCTACACCATTTTTGTTTTCACCTTCATCAGGCATGTAAGTATGATAGGTAAAGTTGATGTCTGCATTGTAAGTGATTTTAAAATTGGCACCAACTTGCAGTTCTTTAAATTCTTTTCCCGCAATTAGTGAGGTGTATCCTTCCCACTCGGGTGCAATAGGACCGTTTATAGCCATTCCCACATATACCTTGGCATTGGAATTCAGATCATTGCTGCCGATAATTCCTCTGAAGTTGTTAGCAAGTTGCAGTTGTCCATAGATAGTATCCATGCTGCTGCCATGATCCCAATTTACATTCTGTAAACCCAATGTAAAATTGTCAGCCAGCTTGTGCTCAAGGTAAAATGTGTTGTTACCTATGCCCGCCGCAGTTTGACCCTTATCCAGATCATTGACTGGAGCAGACAAGCCAGTACCGGTTACAGTAAGTAGTGAAGCTAAAATAACTAGGATTTTTTTCAAAAATAAGACCTCCAAGAATGCTATGTATTCCATCTGAATTCGAGCTCCACGTATCTGGCGGATCTTTAATTGGATAAGGAATCAATGTGAATATAACAAACTAAAAAACGAAGGTCAATGAGTAAAATCTTCCAATTGAAAACTGTAAAAATATTTTTAAGAAAGAAGGTAGAGTACATGTTAATTGATAAGCATACTAATTTTTCTAAAGAGAAATTATCCTTTAATGAAATTGATGAAGGCTTTACTACGAAAGAAGCCATAGCAGAGGCGAAACGCTGCTTAAACTGTCCGAAGCCCTTATGTCGCGGTGGCTGCCCTATTGAAAATGAAATCCCTAATTTTATTCAAGCTTTAGCGAAAGGGAATGTAGGGGAAGCGAGTGCTATTATCGCTCAGCGCAGTAATCTCCCTGCTGTTTGCGGGCGAGTCTGCCCACATGAAAAACAATGTGAGGGTGCCTGTATTCTTAATAAAAAAAACCGCGGGATTCAGATTGGCAAGCTGGAACGCTTTATTGCTGATTTTGATGCCGAAATGGGTATTGAGAGACCAAAGCCTGCCCCATGTATACAAGGGAAAGTTGCAGTGATTGGATCAGGGCCGGCAGGATTGACGGTTGCGGGTGATTTGGCGAAATTAGGATTTGGAGTTGTTATCTTTGAATCTCAAGCTGAGGCAGGCGGTGTTTTACTGTATGGTATTCCAGAATTTCGCTTAAGCAAGGAAGTGGTCCGCCGGGAAATAAAGAGAATTGAAGATTTGGGCGTGGAAGTTAAAACAGGAGTTGTAGTAGGACGGGATATGACAGTGGATGATTTGTTTGCAGATGGTTTTGATGCCATTTTTATTGGTACAGGCACCGCTTTGCCGAAGATTCTTGATATTCCCGGCAAAGATCTGATTGGGGTGATACAGGCAACTTATCTTTTGAGAATGGTTACCTTAATTCGTACAGAAAAAATTGATCGCAAAGAAACCCCTATTAATACCCGTGACAAAGTGATCGTAGTTGGTGCTGGCAATGTTGCTATGGATGCTGCTCGTACAGCTATTCGTTTAGGAGCCTCCAAGGTTACTGTCATCTATCGCCGTACAGAGCGCGAGGTGACTGCACTGCCATCTGAAATAGAAGCAGCAAAAGCGGAAGGAGTAGAGTTTCAGTGGTTGTCCAATCCGACTGCCATCTTAGGAACAACGCAGGTTACAGGGTTAGAGTATGAATTGCAGGAGATCGATGAAAGCGGCAAGTTGAGGGGCACAGGAGTAAAAGAAATAATCGAGGCCGATAAGGTCATCCCAGCCATTGGTCAGCGTCCTGCAGCCAGAATTGTATCTACTACAGAGGGGATCGAAGTAAATGACAATGGATATGTGATCACACGGGAACGTCCTTACGGCATGACTACGCGCAAAGGTGTATTTGCTGGGGGAGATGTAGTACATCAGCCAGCAACTGTAGTTCTAGCCATGAAAGAAGCAAAGAAACTGGCTGCAGGAATTGCCCAATACGTGGAAGCGAAGAAGTTGTTAGAGAATTGCTAAACTAAAAAAAGTGAGCGCTTAGACCTTCTGGAGCAAGAGAATCCTTATGGTATTTTTATTCTTAGAATGAAGATGCTGCGTGATGAAGGTTTGTTCACACCGATCTTAGGCTTCTTCCTCACAGTGCCATGCGGTGAAATGCCTGGGATTTGGCAGCAGCATGATGGTCAATAGTCTCCTTGGAGACTTTAATAATTTTTATATTTATGGATGAGTTTGGATTGGGCTGACATCTTTTTTATCGGATGTCAGTTTTTTTTACATATTATAAAGGAATTTCGATAATTTTCGAGAAAACGAGAAAGATTAAATAAAAGCAGTAATAGCATGGGAAGAAAGGATAGTTTTGATTGATAGATGTATATAATCGCAATTTTATGCAGGGAATGTGGCAAATTACCAAGGCATATTGGTTTTCAGAGGAAAAGTGGAAGGCACGACTGCTGTTAGCGGTCATTGTTGGTCTTAACTTAGGACATGTTTATATATTCGTGCTGATAAATGAATGGAATAATACCTTTTATAATACACTGCAGAATCATGACAAAGATGGTTTTGTGAGCGCGATAGGCACTTTTTGCATTTTGGCAGCTTCTCATATCATAGTGTCTGTTTATGTGCTTTACTTGCAGCAATTCCTGGAAATTAGATGGCGCCGCTGGCTTACTGAAAAATATCTGCAAACATGGCTGCATAAACAGGCTTATTATCAGATGCAGCTCTTGGAGAATAACACCGACAATCCTGATCAGCGAATTAGTGAGGATTTGAAGTTATTTGTTAATTTGACACTAGGTCTTTCTATTGGACTTCTAAAAGCTGCTGTAACCTTATTCTCATTTATGTTTATTTTATGGAATCTATCTGGCTCTTTGACGATTCCCTTAGGGCAGACGGAAATTACAATCCCGGGCTATATGTTTTGGGTTGCAATTCTTTATTCCGTAGCTGGCAATTGGTTAACTGTTAAAATCGGTAAGCCGCTGGTAAATCTTAATTTTAGTCAGCAGCGTTAT